>PKWO01000161.1 GCA_003132085.1 Oxalobacteraceae bacterium
TTTCCCCAAAACGCACTCCCCACTCGGGCCAGCGGCTGAATAGTCACAAAAAAAATTTTGTTTCTTTTTTGGAAATTTATTAAACCAGGCCGCCATCCGGGGCCACGGTCATCAGCGCTTGATTTGAAGCGGGCGCAAAGCGGCGCTTGCATCAGGTTGAAGTGCCGCAATCACATCGGCGACCAGCCGGTCTGCGCCAGAGATAAGGCCATCTTGATGATGTGACATGCCCAAGCGCACCACTACCAGGTGCTGGGACGGCACGATCACGACGTGCTGCCCCATATAACCCATGGCGAAAAATGCGTCAGGCGGCACGTGAGGCATGCCCCACGGCAGACCCCACGGCGCGTTGCCGCTTACCCCGTTGATCCAAAAGCCGGCGCCGTAGCCGGTGTCAAGCGTCTGCGTAGATGAGTATTTGACCCATCCGCGCGGAAGGATGCGGTCAGAGGCCACCATGCCATCGTTCAGATACAAGAGCCCGAAACGGGCCCAATCTCGCGCAGAGGCAAACATATAGTTTGCGCCCAGCGGCGTGTCAGTTGCGTCGAATTCCAAGGTCACGTGTTGCATCCCGGTCGGCTCGAACAGTTCGTGTTGCGCGAACGCCCTCACCTCCGCGGCCCGGCCGCCGACCGCGTCGCGTATTATGCGCGACAGAAGAACGTAGTTGCCGTCGGTGTAGGCCCAATGGGCTCCAGGCGGAGTAGTCAGCTCAGCACCCTCGGCGAAAGCCGCCATGTCGCGTTCGATATACAGCATTCGCGAATTTATATCGAATCCCGAATTGGTTTGTTCGAGGGCTAGGCCACTGGTCTGCCGCAGCAGGTGATCGACGGTGATCACGTGGCGCGCATCATTTTTATCTTGCCATGCCACAATGGGTGCGGCTTGAGCGGTATTGAGCTTTCCCTGCCGGACCAATATGCCGATCAACGCGTTGGTCACGGATTTCATCGCCGAGAATCCCAACAATTGAGTATCCACACCAACACCGGGTGCGTAACGCTCGGCAACGATCTTTCCGTCTTTGACCACGACGACCGCCTTGGTTCGGATGAAGGGTGGTTGCTCACGTTCCGCGAAAGCGCGGTCGAGCGCAGCGCGCAGATGCAGATCGCGCGGCTCAACAACGGCTGAGCCTGCTATCTCAGGCACAAGCGAAATGGACGAGCCTGCTGCGGAAACATCGTCAACTGTCGCGGCCTGATTCACCTCTTCGATCCCATGCAGCAACAAACAACCCATGTGGTCGCGATACACCGCACGGGTTTTGTATAGTCCTGCCACCGTCGTTGTTACTTCATGTTTTTCACGGTCGACGTCATAGTGAATCAAGCTATCGATAAATCGAATGGCTCCGGTTGGTTTCACCCGCTCGGCATATACCTGATCGGGATTCAAGCCCGAGACAAAGGTTTCGGAACAGACTTGATGGCTGGTGAAACCCGACGCAACCATCAAAGGCTGATCCAGGCGAACGGGGGAACAGGCGGGCAGAACGGAACTCAAGATTACGACAATCGGGGCGAACAGGGCTTTGCGCATGGCGGCTCCAGGAGGAATGACGAACAGGAATGGAATGGATTGGATATTGCCCATTGCCAGACGGCTGGTCTCGCCGATTTCCAATTTCGGCTAGCCGAAATGCAAAATTGGCCTCTTTGCTTGTCGTCTATTCGACTGTTGCTGTATTCATGCGTCGAAATTCGGTTGGCGTCATCCCCGTAACAGTCTTGAAAGCCCGGTTGAACGGCCCAAGAGATTGAAATCCGGCATCCATGGCGATCGTCAGCACCGGAACAGTCGCTTGGCTGCTGTCACCCAGCGCGCGCTTGGCTTCGTCAATTCGATAGGCATTGAGAAATGCGTTGAAATTACGAAAACCCAGCCCCTGATTGATGAGCCTGCGAAGCTTGTACTCGGGTAAACCCATGCGGTTGGCAAGTGCGCCGATGCTCAAACTTTCTTCGCGATAGAGGTTTTCCACCCTCATCAGTGTTTCGAGCACGCGGATCGCGGTGGGATCGGGTGCTTCGAACTTCTGCGTGATGGCCCGATGCTCGGCGGCGCTTGCTTCTTTACCAAACGCGCTTTCGACGATCCGTTGCGCTTCGAACAATTCGCCGCCGACCACCCGCATGAGTTGCCAAGCGATCAGCAGCGAAAGCGCCGCCAGGCCGAACGCGTTGGCGGTACTTGAAAACGCCAGTCGAACATCGCCGGACGCCAAGGCAACGAAGGTCATCAATATGCTGTATCCCGCCGTCGCCGCCACGATCATCATGCGCAAGCGCCGGCGACCTTCGACCAGATCGCCTCGCCAAGCGGCAAACGACTGTGCCACGGACAAAGCCGCCAATAGCACGGGAGCCAAAGTAAGCACTGCGCCTGTCGGAACCGCAGCCCAAAGATTCTGCGGCACAAACACAAAGCAGTTCAGCACGCCTGCTGCAGCGAGTATGCCCCACGCCGCAAGGTGCCAAGGCCGGAGCACGAATGCGTCGTCCAGCAACGCCCGCGTGAACAACCAAAACACAAACATATTCCCTGAGTTTAATGCTGTCACCGGCATTTGCCACCAGCGCGGCGGCGCCGTCAAACCTGGCGCCGAATAGAGAGCGAAGGCGGCGACGCCGAGTGCAAACAACGCACCGAGGCGCGCCGCGACTACCCGAGGGTAATCCGTTAACAATGAGGTGGCGATGAAGATAAGCAGCAACATGGCGCCGCCACGCAGCAACAGGTTCAACGCCAAATACGGGTTAGCATCCAATCATGCCCCTCTATGCGCATTGCTAACGAACGGTGTACTCAAGCGAACCCGCCTGAGATGGGAACTGGCATATTATCAGACCCGCCAAGAACCTTCGCGATACACCTCGTCATCATCCAGGAAAACCGATTCGGTTACCGCAAAGACATCGACGTGATGCCGGGCGTCCTTGCGTTTGATGTTGGGCTTGCTATATACGCCGTGTTTGGCGCCGAGCGACAGGTGGATGCCGCACATGCGCTCGTAGGTTCCGATATCGCTCACCGTGCGCTCCCGCGAGAATGCGCGATTCATGCCAAAGCCAAGTTCGCGCACCCAAATCNNCAAATCTCGCCCTCATCGGCGCGAATATTGGCGAGAACCTGTTCGAATTCAGGCGTGGAATCGAGAGCGTCGGTCACCCGACCTTTGGTGACGACCAGTGTGATCGGTTTTTCCGGTTGGTTGACCGAAAACGAGGTGTCGCCAAAAATAAAAATACGTACCCTTCCGTTTACCGACTCCAGATTTTGCGCCTCCGTAAAAACCTCCCCGATCGGAAACTGGCCGCCGATATTGTTCATGCCCGTGTAGTCGCCCACGTTCAATTTTGCCGGCTCAAACGGTGATGCGAAAACCAGGCGCTCGCCGCCGCTATCGATCACGCCGCCGCACGCACGATCGATGCGCTCCTTTAGCGCATTGCCGACCCGGCGAAAATACTGAGGGTCGTAGGCCAGCGACTCGATGTAGTAGAGCGCTTGCAAATCGGGCATGCGGGCAAGATGCACATGTTCAATCACTTTTAGCGAGCGTTTAAACAGTTCGACGCGAAGACGGAACGCATCCAGGCGAAAGCCGGTTGATTGGATGAGCACGACCAAATCGGAAGGTACCAGCGGCACGAAAGCAGCGAGCACGGCTTCTGGGGCAATCGCATCAAAATCAATGAATCGGGCATTCGGAATACAGCGCCGGTAAGCCGCGGCAAGTGCAAGCGCCAAGTCGCATCGCGTATCGAATACGACAACGGCTGCGTGCAGATCCGAATGCTCGATCGCCATCGAAAGAATATCGCGCACGTGCTTTTCCGCAGCATCAACCGCCTTGGCCGGTATCGCACCAATCGGCTGACGAGACGGCTCTTCGCTTGTAATGGGCATAATCAGTTTATCGCTCCGCGGGGAGGATCAGCGTACGAGAGGACTTGCACCTCCAAGATATTACGCCCAGCATGGCGCGCACAAGATAACGCCCGCTTGCGCGGGCGNNTAACGCCCGCTTGCGCGGGCGTCGAATAACTGGCGGAGACGGTGAGATTCGCCTACATTCCGCAGGCCGCCGAATCGCTTGCAAGCGATTCCCTTCGAATCCCACACACGAGCCAAACTCTTGGCCCGTTCGCTCCGACAAAAATAACGCCCGCTTGCGCGGGCGTTGAATAACTGGCGGAGACGGTGAGATTCGAACTCACGATTCAGGTTTAAGCCCAAATGCTTCCTTAGCAGGGAAGTGCCTTCGGCCACTCGGCCACGTCTCCACGTTTCAACTGTATATTCAATTCCTACAGCTGTAAAGCCACGCATGATAGCTTTTCAAACGGTTTTGGTCAATAAAACTTGCCGTCTCGCGCGCAATTTATGCCGCTTTTTCGAGATCGAATACTTTGTGCAGTGCGCGCACCGCCAATTCCATGTACTTTTCATCAATCAACACCGAAATCTTGATCTCCGACGTCGAAATCATCTTGATATTGATGCCTTCTTCGGAAAGCGTGCGAAACATCGTTGAGGCGATGCCGACATGGCTGCGCATGCCCACTCCGACCACAGAAACCTTCGACACCTTGGCGTCGCCGGTGATGCTGACGGCGTTAATGCGCTCTTTGACGGTCTTGTTCAACACATCCATCGATTTAGCGAATTCACCGCGTGGAACGGTGAAAGTAAAGTCCGTTTTGCCGTCCACCGACTGATTCTGTATGATCATGTCCACTTCGACATTGGCATCGGCAATCGGCCCGAGAATCTGGTATGCAACGCCCGGCCTGTCCGGCACGCCCAAAACGGTAATCTTCGCTTCATCGCGGTTAAACGCGATACCGGTGATTGCGGCTTGTTCCATGTGGGTATCTTCCTCAAACGAAATCAGGGTGCCGGAGGAAGCCTCTTCTTCCAGCGGCATCATTGGGTCGGTCAGCGACGACAGTACGCGAGTCGGCATCTTGTAGTTGCCGGCAAACTCAACCGATCGAATTTGCAACACTTTTGAACCGAGCGACGCCATTTCGAGCATCTCCTCAAAAGTCACCGTGTTGAGTCGGCGTGCTTCCGAAACAACGCGTGGATCGGTCGTATAGACGCCATCGACGTCGGTGTAAATCAGACATTCCTGAGCCTTCATCGCCACCGCCACCGCAACGGCCGACGTGTCCGAACCGCCACGCCCCAAGGTCGCGATATTGCCATCTCCATCGACCCCCTGGAACCCAGTGATGATGACAATTTTACCGGCGTCCAGATCGCGGCGCACCTTTGCATCGTCAATCGACTGGATGCGCGCTTTGGTAAAAGCCGAGTCAGTCTTGATCGCGACTTGCCACCCGGCGTAAGAGACCGCTTGTTTGCCTATTGCG
>PKWO01000430.1 GCA_003132085.1 Oxalobacteraceae bacterium
ATTTTTTGACATCGCCGGTCTGCGCCATCAAGTCTTCAATCTGCACGTCCATTGCCGGAATGGCATACGCATCCGAACACAGCAATAACACCATGGCGGTGGCGATGCACGCAAGCAATACCTGATAAGTCTTCATCTGATTATTTTGACAATTCAAAAAACACCCGCCATGCGTATCATGGGCAAGTTCCCCTGACAAATGGCGATGAACAACTGTATCAATATATTCGAGCGGGTGAGCGAAGCTGGGAATTTATTACAATTACTTACCTGATTTTACATTTCAGATAATGGGGATATTCGGGGATGAGAATTGACGGCTAGGCAACATTCGGGTAAATGCTGCGCAAATGTTTATTACATCAAAATAATGTCGTACTGCTCCTGATGATAAATCGTCTCCACCTGGAGCGAAATCGGTTTGCCGATAAAGTCTCCCAGCATCGCCAGATGCTGCGACTCTTCTTCCAGGAACATATCGACCACCACTTGCGATGCCAGGATGCGGAATTCACGCGGGTTGAATTGTTTGGCTTCGCGCAATAATTCGCGCAGGATTTCGTAGCAAATGGTGCGCGCAGTCTTGACTTGGCCCTTGCCTTGGCAGGCCGGGCACGGTTCGCACAAGATGTGCGCCAACGATTCGCGCGTGCGTTTGCGTGTTGTTTCGACTAAACCCAGCGCGGAGAAACCGGATACCGATATTTTGGTGCGGTCGCGCGAAATCGCCTTGTTCAGTTCGGCCAATACCGCCTGTCGATGGTCGGCATTTTCCATGTCAATGAAATCGAGGATGATGATGCCGCCCAGATTGCGCAGGCGCAGTTGGCGTGCAATGGCGTGCGCTGCTTCCAGATTGGTTTTGAAAATGGTGTCGTCGAAGTTGCGTCCGGTGACAAAGCTGCCGGTGTTCACGTCGATGGTGGTCATCGCTTCGGTTTGGTCGACGATCAGGTAGCCTCCGGATTTCAGATCGACGCGGCGGCCAAGCGCGCGTTGTATCTCTTCTTCAACACCATATAGATCGAACAGAGGACGTTCGCCGGTGTAGTGCGCCAGCCGTGGCAATACCGAGGGCGTGAAGGCGTTGCCGAATTGCTGCAACATTTGGAAGTTTTCGCGGGAATCTACCTGGATGCTGGAGGTTTCATCGTTGACGAAATCGCGCAATACGCGTTGTGCCAAGCTGAGATCCTGATATAGCAATGACGGCGCGGGCCGGGTTTTGGCCTGCTGGGTGATGGTGGACCAGGTCTTGCGAAGGTATTCAACATCCATTCCCAAGTCGGCGTCGGAAGCGTCTTCCGCCATCGTGCGGATGATAAAGCCGCCCTTTTCGCCGGGCTGCATCAGGCGTTGCACTTTTCCGCGCAACGCTTCGCGTTCGGCTTCGTTTTCTATGCGTTGCGAGATGCCGATATGGGCGTCCTGCGGCAAATACACCAGCATCCGGCCAGCAATTGAAATCTGGGTCGACAGCCGTGCGCCCTTGGTGCCGATCGGATCCTTGATGACTTGCACGGTCAGCGCCTGCCCATCATAGAGCAGTCGTTCAATCGGTATCGGGGCGCTCGCGTGACTGTCATGCCCGCGTGCTTCCCAGATATCGGCCACATGCAAAAAAGCGGCACGCTCCAGACCGATATCAATAAAGGCCGATTGCATGCCGGGCAGCACGCGAACCACTTTGCCGAGATAAACATTGCCGGCCATACCGCGCGACAGCGTGCGTTCGATGTGAAGTTCCTGGACGACTCCCTGCAATATCAGCGCAACCCGCGTTTCCTGTGGAGTGATGTTGATGAGAATATCTTCGCTCATAGAATGCGTAAGCCGGCCCGCTGTAAGAGTTGCGCAGTTTCAAATAGAGGTAGGCCCATGATACCTGTATAGCTGCCCGCTATCTGCTCGATAAAGCTTGCGGCGACGCCTTGGATGCCGTAAGCCCCGGCTTTGTCGTACGGCTCTGATGTCGCGCAATAGGCATCGATGGTTTGTTTCGACAATCGGCAGAAAGCAACATCGGAGCTTTGGGTGGTTTGCCAAGTATCGTCGCCATGCTGCACCGCTACACAGGTGAGCACTTGGTGCGTGCGTCCCGATAGAGCGGCCAACATGGCGGAGGCTTCTGCATGGCTGGCCGGCTTCCCGAGGATGCGGTCATCGATGACGACGGTAGTATCGGCGGCCAGTATCGGGTGAATCGGGAGCTTGCGCGCCAACATGATTTGATGCCCACATGCCACTTTTTCGCGGGTTACACGGGCGACGTAATCCGCCGCGTGTTCGCCCGGCAACACCAGTTCGGTGACATCCGGACCCCGGAATGCCTGTTCGCGCAACATCAGCAACGCGAAATCGACGCCGATTTGCCGCAACAACTCGCGTCGCCGCGGACTCTTCGATGCCAGGTAAATTTTTTGATCTATGGGTTTCATTACTAGACCCGATGGTAGGGATGGTTTTGGGTAATCGACCAGGCACGGTAAAGTTGCTCGGCCAGTATGACGCGCACCATCCCATGTGGCAAGGTCAGGCTGGAGATGCGGATCAACAGATCCGACTTAGCCTTGAGTTCAGCGTCGAGCCCATCTGCACCGCCGATAATAAAGCTGACGTCGCACCCGTCTTGCTGCCATTGGGTCAAAAGTTTAGACAAATGCGCGGTTGTCAGGTCGGTTCCGCGCTCGTCCAACGCGACGATGCGAGCCCCTTTGGGCAGCGCCGCTTCGATTTTGGCGCGTTCGAGCGCCATCGCCGTTTCAGCGGTTTTACTGCCGGAGCGCTCCACGGGTTTGATTTCCTTCAGGTGGATGCGGCATTCTGCCGGCATACGCTTTGCGTATTCGGCAAAGCCCGATTCGATCCACGCCGGCATTTTGTGGCCCACCGCTGTAATGATGAGCTGCACGATGCGTTATGCTTTGGACTTTGCCGCCGCGCGTTTGGCAGGTGCTTTTTTGGCAGAACTGATTGCACTCTTGGTCGCAGCCACCTTGATTGTTTTTCCTACGGGCTTTTTGGCTGCCGGCTTTCTCTTTGCCGGGGCATCGCTTGCGGTCTTGGCGGCGCCGCCGCGGGAAGAGGTAGAAGTCTTGCGCGCCGGTTTGGCCGGTACAGCGTCCGTGCTGGCCTGACTGGATGTCAGATGCCGTCCTGCGGCTTTTTTCGGTGCCGGTTCTTCATCTATCGGTTCCGATGCAGTGCGTTTCGACACGCGTTTGGCCGCGCCCAGCTTGACTTCCTTCTCGCCCCAAATTTCTTCCAGTCGATAGTATGCGCGAATTGCAGGCTGCATGATATGGACGATCATGTCGCCCAAGTCGACCAGTACCCATTCGCCGGTGGCTTCGCCTTCAACGCTCAGGATAGTGCCACCGGCTTCCTTGACCTTGTCGCGTACCGACGCCGCCAGCGCCTTGGTTTGCCGATTAGAGGTTCCCGATACAACCGCGATACGGTCGAACAGGCTGGTCAGGTGTACGGTGTCAAACACGCGGATGTCTTGGGCTTTGACGTCTTCGAGAGCGTCGACGACGAGAGCTTGCAGTTTTTTGATGTCCATTTAGCTTTTGTAGAGATGATGTAATTCAATATAGTCTAGTACTTTGGGAGGCACCAGCGAATCCGGTCTCTCCCCACGTTGTATTGCGACACGAATGTCAGTAGCGGATATGTCAATCGCCAAATCTTTTGCCAAATACGTCAAGCCGTATGCGGTGGTGCGAATCCGCTCCGGCGTCGCGTCGCGCAGGGCGAACTCACGGGTGACTTCTTCCGGCACTTGCGAGGCGTCCATTGCAAATCCAGGGCGGGACGCAGCGCAAATGTTTGCGTAGTCAAAAAGGTGCCGCCATTCCTGCCAGGTATTCAGGTGTTGCAACTGGTCGGCGCCGATCAAAAAGACCATTGACGCTCGTGGACCCAATTCGGCGCGAATTGCCTTTAACGTGTCTATTGTGTAAGTCGCAGTGTGGCGCTGGATTTCCTGCTGGTCAATGGCGACGGGTATCGATTGCTTGTCGAACGCACAACTTACCATTGCTACCCGGTCTGCTGCAGATGCTTGCAAGCCGTCTTTTTGCCAAGGGTTTCCAGCCGGAATGATACGTAATGCATCCGGCGCGAGCAGTTTGACAAAATACTCGCTGAGAGCAACATGTCCTTGATGTACCGGATCGAAACTCCCTCCCAGCAGCGCGNNTGAATCAGAAAGTCGGAATACAGCTTTGCCTCTGCGCTTTCGGCCTCGGGTCGCCAATCGTAGCGCCATTTGACGACGGGCGGCATGGACATCAGGATCGATTCGGTGCGGCCGCCTGACTGCAGTCCGAACAAGGTGCCGCGATCATACACTAAATTGAACTCAACATAGCGCCCGCGCCGATAAGCCTGGAAATCGCGTTCGCGTTCGCCGTAGGGGGTGTCGTTGCGCCGCAACAGGATCGGCAGGTAGGATTCGAGAAAATGATCGCCGACGCTGCGTTGCACGGCAAAACTGGTGTCGAAGCCCGGTTCGTTGAAATCGTCGAAGAAAATGC
>PKWO01000573.1 GCA_003132085.1 Oxalobacteraceae bacterium
GCCACGGGTGTTTATCCTCGCGACCAGCAGGGAGCCATTGCGGGCCGAAGGCGAACATGCACACCGGCTGCTGCCGCTGGAAAGTCCGCCCAGCACCGCAACGCTGAGTGCCGAGCAAGCCATGGCTTTCCCTGCCGTGCAACTGTTTGTCGACCGCGCCGCCGTCAACGGGAACTACTTTGAATTGAATGATGCCGATGCCCCGGTCATCGCCGAGATCTGCCGCAAGCTCGATGGTATTGCACTGGCGATCGAGTTGGGCGCCGGCCGCGTCGCCGCGTTTGGCGTGCGCGGCACCGCCGATCTGCTCGACAATCGCTTCAGGTTGTCCTGGTACGGCCGCCGCACCGCGCTGCCGCGGCACCAGACGCTGAGCGCCATGCTCGACTGGAGCTACAACTTGCTACCGGAATTCGAGCGCATTGTGCTGCGCCGGCTATCGACGTTCGTCGGCCATTTTTCGCTGGAGGCCGCACGCCAGATTGCGATCGATGCCGACACCGATGGGATGCAGGTGGTCGACGCCATCGACAGCCTGGTCGCGAAATCGCTGGCTTCGGCGGAAACCGGCCATCCGACGTTGCGCTACCGGCTACTGGACAGTGCCCGCGTTTATGCCGCCGAAAAACTCAGGGCAAGCGGCGAGGCGGATAGCGTCGCGCGGCGGCATGTCGAGTACCTGATCGCATATTCAGAGAGCAGGCAAGCCGATTCCTCAGCCTTTCCCATGCTCGACGCTTCGTCCTCCCGTATCGACAGCCTGGGCAATCTGCGGGCATGTCTTGACTGGAGTTTCTCCCCATCCGGCAATGACGCCACGGGAATCAGACTATGCGCCGCAGTGGCGCCGTTGCTGCTGGAATTATCGTTACTGGAGGAGTGCCGGCGCTGGAGCGAAAAGGCGATCGCCATGCTTGGCGCCGATAGTGCGGGCTCCAGACAGGAAATGGCGCTGCAGGAAGCGCTGGCCATCTCCTCGATGTTCGCAATTGGCAATAGCAACGCCGTCCTGTCGGCGATCGAGCGCGGACTGGAGCTGGCGCGCCGCCTCGGCAACCTGACCTATGAATTGCGGCTGTTGGCGGGCCTGAATATTTTCCGGACGCGGATCGGCGATTTTTCCGGCGCCCTGGCCACCGCGGAAAGAAGCATGACGGTCGCCAGAACGCTGAACAATCCGGCCGCCCTGGCGATGGCTGAATGGATGCTAGGCGTTGCATACCATCTGGTCGGCAACCAAGCCGGCGCGCAACAGCACTGCGAAGCCGGCATGGCGCTCATCGCGGGCGCGCGCAACCTCAATACCTTCTGTTTTGGCTACGATCATCGCATCCGCGCGCTGGTCGCCCTGGCCAGGGCGCTGTGGTTAAAGGGAAATACCGACCAGGCTGTCACGGTGGCGTGGCAAGCTATCGACGACGCGGAGAAGCTCGATCACCCGATTTCCTTCTGCATCGCACTGATTTATGCCGCGCCGATTTTTACCTGGAATGGCGAATGGGACATAGCTGGCGAACTGATCGAGAAACTGATTGTTCACGCCGCAAAGCACATGCTCGGGCCCTATCATGCCGTGGGCAAAGGACTGAAGGGCGAATTGCTGGTCAAGCGCGGCGAAGCAGAGGCCGGTATCGAGTTGTTGTGTGAGTGCATGGATGCGCTGCGCTCGGACCATCATCAAATACTGAACACCGTGTATATCGCGGCCCTGGCCCAAGGCTTGGCTGCGGTCGGCAAGTTTCACGAAGCACTGGCGACCATCAGCGGAGCTGCATCCAGGAGCATGGAAATATTCGACGCCCCGGAAATATTGCGCATACAAGGCGACGTGCTGGCATCAATGCCGCAGCCCGACTTCGCCCAAGCGGAGGAAAACCTGCGCAGCTCACTCGATTGCGCGCGGCGCCAGCGCGCCTTGAGCTGGGAGTTGCGCACCGCGACGACGCTCAGCCGCCTGCTGTTGCGGCAAGGACGGCAGGACGAGGCGCGGCGCCTGCTTGGCGACGTAGTTGCCCGCTTCACCGAGGGGTTCCACACCGTCGACTACACCGGAGCCGCGCATCTGCTGGCCGAACTGCATACGGACTGACGCAAGCCACCGATCAGCCTGGCAATTGATGGCGGTACGCATGCTCGCGGTAGCTTGCTGTGCCGGCGTCGGCACGGATGAGGCCGCGTTGCGTTGCCACCACCACCGCATGGGTGCGGGCCGTGGCGTTCAGCTTCGCCATCACCCCTTTGACATGGCATTTCACCGTGCTGAGACCAATGCCAAGATCGCGCGCGATCAACTTGTTGCAATAGCCTTTACCCAGCAATTGAAGGACATCGCTCTCGCGGCCGGTAAGTCCGGTGCGGCCCAAGCTATCGGCGATGCTGCGTTTCAAGTTGTCGCTCAAGTAGCGCTGACCGCTACTGAGCATATGAACCGCGTTCGCCAGTTCTTCGGGCACGCAGCTTTGCAGTAAATAGCCATGCACGCCGCATTCCACGGCATGCCGGACTTCCCCTTCCTTTTCATAGTGGGTGACAATCAGGACGCGGAAACCGTCTTGGTGAGACGCGCGCGGCATGTGCTGATAAAAATGGAGACCGCTGTGGTAATCGGCGATGATCACCGCACTTTGGAGTTCCGCCAGCGAGTCATGCACGGACAAGTTCAATTCGCTTGAACTGGATAGTATCGCCCGGAGACCAGCACTGACGACGGGATCCGCGTGCATGAAATGTATTCTGATTTTCTGGTTGAATTGCATAAGTCCTCCTGAAGATTTATCGATACTGAAATGTTTGGATAAAGTCATCATGAAAGCGCAGGGAGTGCTTATCAAGTAAAGCGCTGTGAAGCGTGGTGAAGAACCGGCTCGGCACGTTGCGTCCGCCATTTTCGCCATGCGCACCGCACGCTCAATTGCCTTGGAGGAATATATCACCGGTTTCTATGTGGTGGTTCGGCCCCCTAACATCGTTGAGAATTATTTACGTTACTCACGCGCATGCAGATCATTTCTTCGGGATAAAAATTTTGCAGGATCGATACCCTAACGCGACAGCATTGGCGACACCTGAAGTTGCGGCGAAAATGAGGTTGCAGAGCACAACGGAAAAATTGAATGGCCGTTGGCGTAAGCTATTTCCACATCAAATTTCAGATGTCATTTCCGTTGCGGACCCCATGCAAGGCAATGAGATTGATTTGGAAGGAAATAAATTAGTCGTTGTAAAACTTGGCCATACAGATACGGATGATTCAACTTGTCTTTATGTTCCTTCTATAGGCTTAGTCGTCGCATGCGATGCGGTTTACAATGGCACTCATCCATTCCTTTATGAATCGGATAGAAAAGGTCGATTGGAATGGATAGCTGCGCTTGACAAAATCGATGCGTTGAAACCGTTAGCCGTGATTGCGGAGCATAAAATTCCCGGCAACGACGACAATCCGCGAAATGTGGAAGAAACGCGCCAGTATATCCGCGATTTTATTCGACTGAACGACTCGACGAAAACAGCGCGCGAACTCTATGACAAGATGCTGGAACTTTACCCAGATCGGACGTGCGTTGGTCCAAGGCCCGACTTTGCCTTCAATTAGAGGGAGTCTCAGTTTGCATGCCCGCACCTAGCAAAGCATTCTTGCCGAAACCTGATTCTCATCCAGTGAACGCTTTATTGTTCCTTTGGATGTAAACTGCCACATGACTCCCGACCAGAGGATTGAATGTGGCAGTTTATACTTGAAACCGCCCGGCCAGTGAAATTGCCCTCAGTTGCCAACAGACTGTGCGGCTTGCTCTATCATCGCTGCGACCTCCTTCGCTCGCGAAATATAAATCGTATGCGCACCATCGACTTCGACCGTATGGCTGTGGGCGCGAGCAGCGTACATGCGTTCCAAGTCCGGATTGATGGCGCGGTCCTGCTTTGCCACCATATACCAGCTGGGTTTTATACGCCAAGCCGCATTTTTGATTAAAGTCGTATTGACGCGTGCTGCGGGAGGCATTTGCGAATGCGCCATGAACTCAGCCAGATCGGTTGGCAAATCGCCGGCAAAATCTTCATGGAAATGGATCGGATCAACGAAAACGAAGCCGTCCGGCGTGGTAATGGTACGGATTTGACCTGGCATTTTGTTTTTGTTCGAGGCGGTGGATTCCCCTTTGTCCGGCGCATGTGCGGCGATGTACACAAGTCCAACCACATTGGGATCGTTGCCGGCTTCTGTCACGACGGCGCCGCCATAACTATGCCCAACCAAAATGCTTGGACCCTGTTGGCGTGCCAGCACACGTTCAACGGCGGCAACGTCCTCCTCCAATGATGTGAGGGGTTCCTGCACCATATTAACGTTGTAGCCGTCTTTGGTCAGTATTTCATATACCGGTTGCCAGCCCGATGCGTCGGCGAATTGGCCGTGCACCAGGACGATGTTCTTGACGGGAGCGGCCGATGCCGACGCCGTTGAGAAGGCCAATAACAATGCAGAGGCGATTGTGGAAAGGGTGCGTACTTGTGAAAGAGAAATGTTCATTGTTACTCCTTAGTGGTTGGGGGGTACTCCATGGATGTCATACTTGCACTCTACTTACTTGCGTTCAACAGCTAACCGACAAAGCCTTAACAAGAAGTGACAACGCCGCAGTCGTCGGCAGGCACGGTCGATTCCGCGTTCGAGGTGCCCTGCAGATTTCCCTTTGCTGCGCAAAACGTCACGTTATGGAGGCGTTGTGGAAATTTCATACGTTGCTTGGTGGTCGAGATGGGCCCTCGCATTCTCCTGATTACTCTTGAAAGGCGATATGCGTAGCACCTTAGGCCCGTTCCTCAACCATCCTGCATGAAAGCGCAATGCACCGACAAATAATTCGCCCGCGCACGCACCATGCCAATCAGGCGGCCGCTGGGAAGTCTAGTGGCGTGTTGTTGATGCGATTGAACAAATTGGTGAACGTGATGCTGGTGATTGCCAGCGCCGTGTCGACAATCTGCGCATCCGTATAGCCGGCGCGACGTACCGCCTCCAGGGCTTCGTTAGGCACGCTGCCCTTGCCATTCACCAGGGTGCGCGTGAATGCGGCAAGCGCATCGAGCTTAGGATTGCCACTCGCCTGACCATGGCGCAACGCGACAATCGCTTCGGCACTCAAGCCATGCAGTTTCGAGATGGCAGTATGCGCGGCGAGGCAGTATTCGCATTCCGAGACTTGGCTGGCGGCCAACTTGACTGCTTCAATTTCCTGGCCGCTTAGCGTGCTTTTTTTTAGCGCGGCGTCCAGATGTAAACCGGCTTCTAGAGCAATGGGACTGTTGCTGCCAATCCCGACGTAGGCATTCGGGACCATGCCGATGGCGCCCTTGATGGCGGCATACAATTGGGCGGCGTGGCCTTCGGCTTCATTGGCAGGCGCGGCGTGGAGGCGATTCATGATGGTGTACTCCTTCAGAGTAGTGGGTCCGACGTGTGTCGGGCAGGTTAGAAAAGTGAGACGCGTTTAATCTGTCTGGTAGTCGTAGAGAACGAGAGTTTCCCTTTCGCTGTGCGTACAGGGTGTCGTGCAGCAGCATCTGATCGAATCGGGGGCAGAACCACGCGCACTAGGAGCCTGCGCGGGACCCAAGTCGAAATTAGCCGGCGGACTCTTGTAGAGTACATCCGCCGGCTCACCCTTGCGTTCGACAACCAAAGCTCTTATGCTCGACCCAGTTGGATATGAGGCCGGACTTATTTGGCGGCAGCGGTTTTATTGGCCGCAGCAATGATTGCCGCAGCCACATCATTCGGATGCGACACCATGACGAAATGGCTGCTCTCAGGCGAGATCGAGACGGTCGCGCCGATCTGCTGTGCCGTAGCCTGCTGCAGTGCTGCAGGAATGACCTGATCCTGGCCGCTTACCACCCACCAAGACGGCTTGGTGTGCCAGGCCGCGGTGGTGACTTTGTCAGCCAAGCAGTGGTTGAATATCGGCCCCTGAGTGGCGGCCATCAGTTGCGCCTGTGCCGTAGGCACATCCGGTGCGAACACGCTGAGTATGGTGGCGGTCGGCACGCTCAGATAACCGCCTTCATCGACAACAAGGCTTTTTTCCCATGCCGGCGTGGGGAAAGGAGCTGTAACGTCGTTGATCGACTGGCCTGAATCCGGCGCGAAAGCTGCTACGTAGACCAAGGCACTGACCTTGGCGTCGTTACCCGCTTGGGTGATAACGGAACCGCCGTAAGAATGGCCAACCAGGATTACCGGCCCGGTCTGCAGATCGATGGTGCGCGTCACGGCAGCGGCATCATCTGCCAGCGACGTACGCGGTAATTCCACGGCAACAACGTTCAGACCTGCCTGCTGCAGCAGGGGAATGACGGTGTTCCAACTGGAACCCTCCGCCCAGGCGCCATGCACCAAGACGGCGGTTGTGTTGGGCGCCAGCGCCGCTGCCGCTACGGGTGCCGGTGCCGACAGCGTCTGGGCGTCGCCGTCGGAGCAGCCGCTCAGCAGAAACGATGCGCCGACCAACAGCGCGGCGCCTGTCAGGCTCAGTTTTAGGGATATGGATTTCATTATGCTTGCTCCAAGTTTGAGTGATCGAAAAGTGTCGCCGTGGTTAAGGCGAAATTTGGATGGTTCATGATTGTTACCTTCCTTATGTGTGAAATTACGAGCAAATTGTAGGTGTGGCCGAAGTCGCTGTCTCTCGTTCTTCCAGATGATTGCATTCCGACTTGCGGCCCCATAAGATCGTGACAACCTGGCCGTCATTGCGCTACGCAAGCCGACGAATTTCAGGCCACTGTGCTTGTGCTGCCGGTGGTACTACTGCACAACTTTCAACGTCCGATGCCGTGTCTCCTCGATACTGAATCGCCTTGGGTTTGAAGGAAGCCCCCAATATGTGAGGGGGTCGAACCACTATACGACTCAGCGATTCCGGAAGATCAGAAGTCATGTCGTCCGCTTATTTGGCAGCTTGTTCGATGGCGCTAACCAGACCGGATACGTCGGTCAGGAATGGCGTGTGGCCGGTGTTGAGCGTCAGTTCCAGGCGGACCGGGGTGGCGGCAACCATCTTCTGCTGCAGGTAAGGGCTGACGACCTGATCCTGCGCGGTGTGGATGTAGACCTTGTCGACCTTGCCGAAGCGCGCAGCAGTCAACTTCACCGGCGTGACGATAGGCGCCAGCGGCTCGTCGATGATCAGATCCGGCAGCACCTTGCGCAAACCTTCCGGTGCGCCGTTGGCGAACAGGTCGGCGCGGGCGGCGTAATTGACCGCGATCATGCCCTTGCCCTCATCAATCTGCAGCGCCGGACCGGCTTTGCTGTCGCGGTCCTGCTTCGCCAGCGACAGCATCGATTCACCATCCTGCGGCAGATAGGCGGCCAGATACACTGCCGTCTTGATCTTAGCCGGGGCCGCTTCCGCCACCGCCGACACCGCGATGCCGCCAAAGCTGTGACCGACCAGTACCACCGGCTGCGATTCGCCGTCGATAGCCTTGAGCACGGTGTCGCGATACACATCGCCGCTGACCAGGTTGGCCGCCAGAGGCGCGCTCGGGCGGCCAGGCAGATTGACGCTGATCACACGGTAGCCGTCGGCCTGCAGCTTGGCGCTGACGCCGTCCCAGATGTGCGCGTCTTCAAATGCGCCGTGGACGAGGGCAATAGCCGGCATTTCTGCAGCCATCGTTTGAGCGCCGATCAGGGCGGCGGAAATCAGAATTAAACTGTTCAATGCTTTCATGTCATACTCCTAGTAAGGGTTTGTGAGGGTGAGAACCACAAGACAAATGATAGGACGCAACGACATGATCAGCCATATCCAAGAGACCGCATTTTATGACCGATCGTCCGGAAAAATGCCGGACTATGGCATGGCGGCCACCCGCGCCGACGTCCTGTCCCAGGTGCTGACCTTGATACGGTTACATGGCGAGTTGGTGTATTCAGCGCGGCTGCGGGTGCCGTGGAGCATTGCTTTTCCCAAGGGGGCGGCGCATTTCTATTTCGTCGAGACCGGCACGATGTGGGTCAAGGCCTTGGGCGCCGAGCCGATTACCGTACGCCAGGGCGACATGCTGCTGCTGCCACATGGCACCGGCCATCTGATTTGCGACGACCCGGCCACGCCGCCGGCAGAAATCGGCAGCCTCATCGGCGAACACTTCGACCGCGACAAGTCGGTGCTCGATTACGGCGGCGACGGCGCACCGACCCGCATCGTCGGCGGCCTGTTCCATTTCGAAGGGGGATCGCTGGCCGCCATCATGGCGGCCCTGCCCTTGGTGGTGCACATCCCTAGCGAAGAGGGCAAGACTCCAGACTGGCTGCACGCGCTGACCCATTTTCTGGTCAAGGAATCGCACGAGGTCGAACCCGGCTCGTCGCTGATGATTTCACGGCTGATTGATTTGCTGGTGATACGCACGCTGCGCACCTGGGCCGCCACCCAGACCCATCCAAGCAGTTGGGTCGGCGCACTGGGCGACGAACGCATCGGCCGCGCGCTGAGCGCCATCCATGCCGCGCCCTATCATCACTGGACCTTGGAAGGACTGGCCGGCATCGCCGTGATGTCGCGCTCGATTTTTGCCGAGCGCTTCACGGCGCGGGTCGGCGAGGCGCCATTGCAGTACGTCAAACGGTTGAAGTTGACGCTGGCAGCGGACATGCTCACCAGCGGCGGGCTGCGCGTCACCCAGGCGGCGGAACGCATCGGTTACGCATCGGACGCGGCCTTCAGCCGTGCCTTCAAGGCGCAGTTCGGCTACGCGCCGAGTGAAGCAAGCCAGCGTCAAGGCGCCGCCCTTGGTGATCGCCGATGAGAAGGGCGTCTAGAGTGCAGTAGTAAAATTCATCCGGCGTGCTGCGGTCACGGCGGAGACGCTCGGAAATTGCAGTAATCGAGCCGCGCTGGTCTTTGATTGCTCGAAACAGGGCCAAGCGGGCGACCGTCAGCAATTTGAGGACGTTGAAATGAGATTGACTGAAACAATAACAACGTAACAACATAAAAACGGAGGATTTCGTTTATACCCCGTCGAATTTCCGGTTGAAAAAACCGCTGACCGATGCCAGATCAGAAATTTTGTCAGTTATTACAACTCTGTAATTTCTATGTCAGTACTCTGTTTAAAGTTCGACGCTAAAATGATCACATCAAATTGTCGATGCTGTACTGAATTGGAGTGTCGCCATTGATGAACCTTGATTGTATTTAAGAACAAACGATAGTTTCGCTTGGCATTGCTTTCCGCAAGGTGGCAAAGGAGATGGAATTGCGAATTCTTGTTATTGAAGACGAACCAAAAACCGGTGACTATTTGCAGAACGGTCTGACTGAATCCGGATATATCACCGATTTGGCGCGAAACGGCATAGATGGGCTGCATCTTGCTCAAGAGGATAGTTACGACCTGATCATACTCGACGTGATGATGCCGGAAATGGACGGCTGGGAAGTGATGAAACGATTGGACAAGCGTGCCAACACCCCTGTTTTGTTTCTGACCGCCAGAGGAGAACTCGAAGATCGCCTTAAAGGATTGGAGCTTGGCGCAGACGACTACCTCGTCAAACCATTTTCCTTTGCGGAGTTGTTGGCCCGTATCCGTGTTGCATTGCGCCGAGGCGCTCAGGTCCGCCAGGAAGAGACGCTTGAAATAGACGACCTGAAAATTGACGTGCCTAAACGCCGAATTGAGCGAGGCGGTACACGTATCACATTGACGAACAAGGAATTCGCGCTATTGCATTTCTTTGTTACCCACATAGGCCAGGTGTTGTCGCGTTCGCTGATTGCATCGCGTGTTTGGGATATGAATTTCGACAGCGACACGAACGTCGTCGACGTGGCAGTGAGGCGTTTGCGGCAAAAAATCGATGAACCTTTCACAACGCGCTTGATTCACACAGTGCATGGCGTCGGATACCGCTTTGAAGTTGGGACATGAGCAGATATTCACTGACTTTTCGTTTGGCGCTGCTGTTCGCGTCCTTGTCCTTTGTCGTTTTGGCTACAGTCGGCATTGCGCTGTATCGAGGATTGGAAGCTCAGTTGATCTTGCGCGACGATGCTGCTTTGGTAACGCGGGTCGATCATATTCGTATCTTATTGCAAGACGCCGATGTACTAGAGCTAATTCGTGACAAACCGCATATTTTTGAAAACATGTTGGGTAACAATGAGGCTTTGCTGCAGCTGAAGTTCGCGGGGAAAGCGCCGCTGATTGAAGTCAATCCAGGGCACGTGCGGATACCTGAATTGATACCAGTTTCCGCCGGCAAGGCTTTATCACTGACGGCTGTGCATCATACTCAGGAAGCGGATGGCACACCCTTCATTGCGGTGGCGGCGTCCGCGCGCACCATGGATCCTCAGCGCGACCTGATTATCGTCTCCGGCCGTCAAATGACTGAGCGCACCCGACTACTCGCAGCCTATCGTGACCAAATCCTGCTGTTCGCCTTTGGCGCGGCCGTCCTGATCGCGCTAGCGGCTTTCCTGCTGGTGCGGCGCGCACTGGGGCCCTTGCGGCGATTGGCGGCGGAAACTGACTCTATCAACATCAAAAATTTATCTTCCCGTATCGATAATAGCGGCATGCCTGATGAACTTGCCCCTCTGGTCGACTCGTTCAATGCAATGCTGGATCGGCTGGTAACGGGCTTTGCCCAGCTGAGCCAGGTGTCCGCCGATATGGCCCATGACTTGCGCACCCCTATCGGCAATCTGCTCGGACAGACAGAAGTCGCCTTAAATCAGAGGCGAGGCGTCGAATACTATGAAAAACTGCTCGGCTCCAACTTCGAAGAACTGCAGCGTCTTTCCAAGATGACCGACAACATGTTGTTTTTGGCGCGAGCGGAAAATGCAGAAACGGCTATTGACCGAAAAATCCTGAATGTCTTTGATGAGTTGCAGCGAATAGGCGACTATTTCGAAGGTCTTGCAACTGAACGGGACCTTCGTCTGACAATCAGCGGTAATGGAACAGTTTTGGCGGATCCGATGTTGCTGCAGCGGGCAATGGCCAACCTGATCGCGAATGCGATTCGATATGCCGATCCTGATACGGATATCCTGCTGGTGTCTGAACAGCATCGCGGGGGCACAACGCTAACCGTCGAGAACTGCGGACCTACTATTGAGGAAGCGCATTTAACGCGTATCTTCGATCGTTTCTATCGAGCTGATGCCGCTCGTCGCGGCTCTGCAGAAGCAAGCGGCCTGGGACTTTCTATCGTTCGTAGCATTATGATGCTGCACCACGGGTCCTACAAGGTCACTAGTCGCGAAGGGAAAACGAGGTTCACTCTCGAATTTCCCTTGAAGGCAAGCAAGTGATTTTTTGCGCCGCTAGAAATTTGAAATGAAATAGGGGAGTTCTTGTAACAAGATTGCGGCATTAGTGCTCTCCCCTTCATTCAATATTGGCAATAGGGCGCGGTCACCACCGCCACAACCGTGTCAATTACCCCTTTCATCGCTGCGGAATGTGCGCCGGGTTTATCGGCGGTCGGGTTTCTCGGCACTTTTTCTCGGCACCATTTCCTGATCTATCTATTGCGACGCGTGTCATGACTAGCGACATGCGTTGAAATGCAATTCACAGCCAATAAATTACAGAATCGTCACAATTTTGTCCATATTCCGTCATTGCTTCTTTTTTATACTTCATATCGTCATAGCGAATTGAGATTTTCTCATATTCGTGAATCATGACTCAATTTGAAGGAAACCAACCATGTCCAAGTTAACACGTGCATCTATTATTTTTACCAACGTCGGCATTTTGATCGCCGCTTTTTCGATCAACGCAGGCGCCGCCGGCATTGCACCAAGCGCATTCGGCAGCATTGCACCTGCTGCGGCAGCGGCCCGCGAGATTACGATAACTCCATCGACAAAATGGATCAACGTCACGAATGGCGAGACCGTTAGCTTTGTCGAAAATGGGAAAAAATTTACCTGGAACTTCAACGCTTACGATGGAGTTGACTGCGATTTGAGCACTATCGCACCAAAAGAGCTTGGCTTTCCGAATGCACGCGTTTATATCGCACAAAACCCCACATATGCATCTTAACGACCAACTGGCTTCAACAATGGATGAAAGCTAGGTTGCTCGCTCGTTGAAATTAGTTCATTACCCCATGGTAATGGATACACTTTGAAATTGATTGAAATTTTTCTTGGGAATACAAAATGTCAAATAAACTTAAAGTTTACGCAGGCCTGTTGGCCTTGGTCGCTACGGCGCTGATTTCAAACGTCAGCCAGGCGCAAGCTGTCACCGGTGCGCGCAATGTTGTTCTTGTGCATGGCGCTTTTGCGGATGGCTCAAGCTGGTCAGAAGTCATTCCGCTATTGCAGCGCGCCGGCCTGCATGTAACCTCCGTGCAGAATCCATTG
>PKWO01000392.1 GCA_003132085.1 Oxalobacteraceae bacterium
TCGGACCCGAGCCGGCTGGGCAGCGGCATAGCGGTGGCCTTCGTTGCGACTATTTACGGGGTCGGTCTGGCCAATCTGGTGTTTCTTCCGATTGGCAGCAAACTGAAGGCAATCGTAGGCCGTGAAGTCGTCAAGAAAGAAATGATCGCTGACGTATTTTGCGGTATCGCGACCGGGGAAAATCCGCGTATTATCGAAGAGCGGATGTTGACTTACTAAGCCTAGGCTCAGTTGACCGATTACTTTAAAACGCACACTCGCACCTGTCCAACTAGGAATCTGGGGTGACGCAAAATGGCGAGAAAAAAACACCAAGACGAGCCCGACAATCACGAGAGGTGGCTGGTTTCCTACGCCGATTTTATTACGCTGTTGTTTGCGTTTTTTGTGGTTATGTATGCGGTTTCATCGGTGAATGTCGGAAAATATCGCGTGTTGTCCGAATCTCTGGGTAGTGCGTTTGGCCGCGCGGTACCTGTGGTGCAGCCCACCAGCGCGCAAATAGGAATGGCCCTCGGCGGGCAACAGCGCTTGCTCTCGGCGCAGAAGCACGATCTGGCGGTGCGGCGCGAGAAAGAGCAAATGACCGACATGGCGCGCGACATTCTGAAGGCGCTCGCACCGCTGGTGAGTCAGGGCAGAGTGCATGTGTCGCAAAGCAGCCGTGGAATTAGCGTGGAAATCAACGCCAGCGTGTTATTTGCACCGGGCGAGGCCAAATTGACCAATGAGTCGGGACAGGCATTGCGGGCAGTCGCATCGGTGCTGAAAAACGACAAACATGCGATCCAGGTGGAGGGTCACACCGATAACGTGCCAATCGGCAACCCGATGTTCCCTTCCAATTGGGAGTTGTCTGCAGTGCGTGCCAGCAGTGTGGTCAGGCTGCTGGTGGAAAATGGTATCGACGAGAAGCGGCTGATTGCAGTGGGTCATGGTTCGAACGAACCGGTCGGCCCTAACGGCACCGCCGAAGGCCGCTCACGCAATCGACGCGTGGAAGTGATGATCTTGTCCGGTGTGCCCGAGGCGGTAAAGGATGTGCCGGTTACGCCGGCGACCAAGAGTCCGTGAGCGGAATGGCGACCAGCCAACTCCTGGTGACCCGTGATGTTAATTCATTAAACCTGATACTTTCACGCTCAGCGACGTAGCCGCAAGCGCAGCATAAAGTGAAACCGGCTTCAGCCAACCACCAAGCCGCGTGCCTGAATTTTTGTGGTGGATTGGCCATTGGGGCCGTAAAAGCCGCCCCCTTGCGTACCTTGCAACACGTTTAATGCAGTTTGGTTGCGGACCAGGTGTTTGTTGATCAGCAAGCCATTGGTGTTATTCAATGTTTTCGCCGATTGTGCCAATTTTAATAAATCTTGCCAGCATTGCGAGGCATCGGATGCGGGGGTTGATGTATTGAGCCAAGCCCGCATGCCGTCTTCTTTCGACGCAAAACCGGCCGCCGCTAATGCCCGATAGCGCCCGTTTGTCAATTCCGACATGCGCGCCACCGCACGGTTTTTTTCTTCAGTGACTGCAATCAAGCCTTCAATGTCGGCTTTAATCAATTGCGCCTGTTCCTGTTTGAGAAGCTCGACCAAGCGTTGCGTCAATTGGTACTCTTCCTGCAGGCTGCTGTCAGGCGTGACATTCTGGTTGTTCATTTTGATGCAGTCTGGGTTTGAAGCAGATCAGTGACATTATTAAGCAGCCCGCTGGCTACTTTTTCCGGATTGACCTGGAATTGTCCGCCGGCGATCGCCGCCTTGATTTCTTCGACTTTGTTGGCGTCAAATACACTGCTGCTGGCTACTTGCCCTTCCAAGCCTTGCAACTGTGAGGATAGATGGACGTTGTCAGACGATACCTTACCTGTACTGGGTTTGCTTACGCTCTTACCTGCGCTCGTCTGCGTTGCTGCTACGCCCAAGCCTCCAGTTTTCTTGATTGAGTCATTGATTTTCACGACTTCGTCCTCGTTCCGTTTATCTGTTCATTGCCACCGTCTTGATATTTTAACGGCAGAATTTAACTGAACTTTAACGCGGAATTACATAGTTTGCACGATTTTCAGTAATTTACTTCCAGCGCGCCGCCCATCTTCGCGATTCCGCTCACAATCTGGCCACCCGCCGTTTTTGCCTGGATAACCTGGCCCTCCGAGGCGCTCGACAGCGCGCGTCCCTCAGCCGATACGCGAAAACCCTCACCGGACGATACCAACCGCACAATCTGGCCCTGCTGTATCGCTTGCTTGCTGCGCAATGAATCCTGGCGCAAGGGAACGCCAGGCTGCAACGACCTGGAGGCAGTAAATCCGATCGCCTGCGATAAATCGGTGATTACACCGGGTGGAAGGGTGGTCAAATCACCGTGCACGCTGGCGACGTCATGCTGGCCGATGACTTGGCCTTGGACCAATGCCGTGACCGCAGCGATATAGTCGCTGACCACATGCACAGTTGCCGAAATATAAATCGTCCAGCGCGCCGGCTCGGTGCAGCGCACACCCACCGTCGTCTTGCCCCAAGCCCGATTTCCGTTCGGCAAGAACACTTCTGGCCCTGGGCAACTGGCCAGAAACAAGCGCGGATCGATCGGGCCGACGACAATGCTGATTTCGCCTGGAAGTCCGGCAGACTGTATGCGGAGAAATTGTTCGATCGATTTGCGCATCGCGCCTGCGTCTTGACGCGGCGCAAGCGCTTGGGCATGCACGCTTGCAGCCAGCGATAGCGATAGCATAAGAAGCGCGAATTTTTTGAATAATTCCATCATGTTCAATGTATTGATTTCATGCATCATGGTACGCACAGCATACGCTGGTAAAGCCTTGAATAGAACCGCGTTTTATCGTCTTATCAGCCAATCGGCGCCGTATCGGCTGAGTATGATCGAGGCTATACAAATCCATGACTGGGTCACGCGATGGCTTATTCATACGTTGGCATTATTTGGGGGGGGCATGGGAAAGCTTGATGACTATTTGCGCGTTAACGAAACGGCAATCAACCTGCGCGCCCAGCGCCAGCAATT
>PKWO01000179.1 GCA_003132085.1 Oxalobacteraceae bacterium
ATTCGCCGGGCGACATCACTTGCGTCACATGGGTGTAGCCGGCCAGCGTCAATTGGGTTTTGAGCCGGATTTCATCGAGCTTTTCGCCCTGCTTGAAGAAAAACGTGTAGGCCGCCAAAAAAGACGGCGGCGCCATGCGCACCAGCGCGGTGGTCGCCGGCACGATCAGCACATCGCATTGGCCGTTCTGGATTTCGTACAGCGTCGCCAGCCGTTCAGAGACCAAATCCTGATGCGGGGAGAAGGCGTCGTAAGGCAGGGTTTCCCAGNNTATGACGTCGCAGGCGTTTTGCGTGATCTGGTACAGGGTCGCCAGGCGCTCCGACACTAGGTCGGGGTGCGGGGAAAAATGATCGTAAGGCAGGGTTTCCCAGTCCGGCAGCAAGTGGCAGCGCAACGCAGCCGCTTCCTGGTTGCCGAACCACGGAATTTCGCTCAGCAGGCGTTGCGCATCGGTCGCATTCGCCACCACGATGGCCAGCATCCGCTGTTGCGATTTAAGCTCGGCCGCCGCTTGCGCGAGCACGTAGGCGTCCGCCGAACCGTGTACGGCAGGTAAAGCATAGCGGTGGCCGGGCTTGGGGAGCGATTTCTTGAGGTCAAATAACATTGGGGCGATTATAAACGATGCTCCGGCAGGCCGTGCCGCATCGGGGTGCCGAAGCGGGGCAATCGCATGAAGGCTATTGTTTCCCGAGTCGTGCTCAAATGAAAAAAAGCCCTGCAAGAACCGTCCTTGAAGGGCTGTTTTTCAGGGGCATGCAGCCCTTAACCTCGCAGATCAATCCACGACGATTATTTTCCCATTCATTTCTTCATGCCCGCTGCCGCAGAAGTTGTCGCATAAGAAATCGTATTCGCCGGCCTTGTCCGGCGTTAGCCGGATGGTCGTCACTTTGCCGGACGGAAGGTCGGCGCGGATATTCCAGTCGGGTAAGTTGAACCCATGGGTGAAATCCAGCGCTGTCAGCTCTAGCACCACCGGCTGATTTTTCTTTAACACGATGCGGTTCGGCGTATAGCTGAATTTCTTGGCCTGGATCTTGATCACGCGCTCTTTTGCCACTGACTTTGCCGCACCTTGCGCGTTGACCGCGGTTCCGCCGAACAGCGCGCCGATGCCGGCGACCGCGCTGATGCAGAGATATCTTCTCGCGCTATTCATCGCGTTATTCATCAATTAGCCGATCTTCACAGGAAATTCGGTTATTTTGTATTCCGCTGTTTTTAGCTCGGCTTCCGTTTCGCGAAAACCACGCCCTTTGTATGGTGCGGACGCGTCCCACGGCAGCGGCGTGCGTTTGTCTTGCGAGCCGGGCGCCGGCAGCGGAAAAATCAGCGACTTGGCTGCGTGATGGGCGATGTGCGCGGTCTGGTGATGATGTTCCTGATGAATGTGGCCGTAAAACACTGTGACATTGGAATATGGCATCAGCAGCGCAATCGCCTTGTCGCCGTCGCGCGTCGCCCAATCCCATTTCGGTACCAGATCGAACAGCGGCCGATGCGTGAAAACGACGATGCGCATATCGTGCGCTTGCCCGGCCAGATCGCTTTTGAGCCACTCCAGTTGTGCCTCGCCGATTCGCGCGCCGGGATCGGACACGTTGTCCAGCACAATGAAATGGACGCCCTTGTGGTCGAAGGTGTAATGGGTCTGGCCAAAATATTCCTTGAATGCGGCACCGTTATCGAGCGAAGCATCATGCTCGCCCGGCATGAAGCGCACGGTTTTGACGTTCAAGGCGCCGACGATTTCGCGGACCTCGCCCATGCGTTTGCGCCGCTCCTTGGGGTCGTCCGTGGTGTGCGTCAGGTCGCCGGTGAAAACGATGAAGTCCGGCGGGGTTTCAAGCGCATTGACGGCCGCCACGGCCTTTTTCAAGGTGTTGGCGGCATCCGGGTTGGCGTCGCCGGTGTACCCCCAGTGGCTGTCGGACAATTGCACGAAATAAAAATCGCGGTAGGCGGCGTCTGCCGCAGGCTGGCCGGTAACCGCAGCCTGCGCTTGGCCATACAGGCCGGACATGAATACCGCACCGCCTCCGACAGCGGTCAGTTTCAGAAAATTTCTACGGTCGATCATGGCGTTCTCCTTAATGTGGTTGAATAACTGGCGCGGCAAAGGCATTTCCGGGCTGATGCCAGGAAATTTGTTTTACTTTCCTGCGGTTTCTTGCTCCAGGTAGGCGATCAAATCTGCGCGATCTTTGGCGGAGGGGACCATGATTCCCATTTTCTGGCCGGGAATGAATTTTTCCGGATTGGTCAGCCACTTATCCAGCGTTTTTTCGGTCCACACGATGCTCGACGACTGCAGCGCCGGCGAGTAGGTGTAATCCGGCCGGCCGCCGGCCTTGCGATCAAACAAGCCTTGATGCGCGGGGCCGACGCCGTTGTAGTCGATCGAGTGGCAAGATGTGCACTTGCTTTGGTACAGCGCCTGGCCACGCAGTGCGTCGCCGGCAGCGCTTGCGGCGCCATGCGCGCCGCCCAATAGTGCGAAGCCGAGGAAAACCGAGAGATAAGGTGCGGTCATGTAATAATCCTAGTGAATATAATCCTGATGAATATAGTCTTGGTGTAAAGCTGTTGTGCTGGCATCCAAACGAAGCCGCTGTTGCCTTCACACCGTATAACCCGGAACAGCATGAAAATATTCCCAACAATATTTTCATTTCTTTGGGAATAAGCTGCGGCCAAACCGAGTCTGTGTTCTTGAGAACAATGAGATGGGTAGCCAGTTGGATGATGAAGATAAATCCGGCAAGTTCGAGGCGATAGCATTGCCGCATCTGGATGCTGCCTACAATCTGGCACGCTGGTTGACGCGCAACGATCAGAATGCCGAAGATCTGGTGCAGATGGCGTTCATGCGCGCATTCAAGTTCTTTGGCGGTTTTCGCGGCGGCGATGCGCGCGCGTGGCTGTTGACCATCGTGCGCAATACGTATTACACATCGTTGCGCGATAACAAGCATGAGCAGGCCGACATCTGCTTTGATGAAGATTTACACGGCCAGGATGAGCAAGCGCAGGATGCGTCGCCGTATGACATCGGCAATAACCCGGAAAACATATTGGCGGCGCGCGACGCCAAGCGCTTGGTGAATCAAGGGTTGGAAAGTTTGCCGCAGACATTCAGGGAAGTGATCGTGCTCAAGGAGCTCGACGACTTGTCTTATAAGGAAATTGCGGAAATTGCCGGCATCCCGCTTGGCACGGTGATGTCCCGTTTGGCGCGAGGGCGCAAGCTGCTCGGCGAATATCTGAAGAACAATGCGGCCGGAGGATAAATTGGATTGCAAAGAATCTCAAGCCCTGATGGCCGCGTATATCGATGATGAGCTGGATTCATCCGATGCGATTCGCTATGCGACCCATCTTGCCGGATGTGCCGCTTGCGCCGAAGCTTACCGGCAGATGCGCGATTTACATACCGCGATCAAGACCCACGGCATCCATTATGCCGCGCCCAGCCACCTCCGGCATCGGATCCTGACCGCGCTGCCGCGCACTGCGCCGCGCCGCGAAAAACTGGCGAAGCTGCCGTGGGCTTGGATCAATTTAGGCGTCGCGACGGCTTGCACGTTTGCGTTCGCACTGACATTCTCTCTTTATATGGCGGTGCCGTCGGAGGAAGAACGGGCCGAACAGGAAGTTGTCGCCAGTCATGCCCGCTCGCTGATGGCCGACCATTTGGCCGACGTGGCGTCGTCCGACCAGCACACCGTCAAGCCGTGGTTCAGCGGCAAGCTGGATTTTTCGCCGACGGTGGTCGATTTTGCACAGCAAGGTTTTCCATTGATTGGCGGCCGGCTCGATTACCTCAATCAACGCCCGGTAGCCGCATTGGCCTATCGCCATCGGCAGCATGTGGTGAATCTGTTTGTGTGGCCGGACAAAACCCGTCGCGATGCACCGCAGCAAATCGTTTCCAGGCAGGGCTATCAGTTGATTCACTGGACCGAAGCCGGCATGTGCTATTGGGTGATATCGGATATGAATATTCAGGATTTGAGCGAGTTCAAACGCTTGCTGGTTACGCAAATTGAGAATGACGGGCGGCAGTGAGCGGCGCGGCAGCAAAACAGTGGGCTTTGCACGCTCAGTGCTAGTCTGCAAGCACAACTTGCCGCGTTTCTGCCGACCGGCAATGCATTGTCAAATGGCAAAAATGTTGTACTCAACATACAAAATTTGAAGGTGATCGGGCGGCGCATAAACAATTCGACAACACGCCATCGGCGATATGTCGTTAAAATAGAGTAAATTGATTGCAACCAAGTCTGGCTCAGCCGATATTTCACTTTCGCCCAGAATGAATCCTCCTCGCCATTTCGCCTTGATTCCCGCCGCCGGCGTCGGTGCCCGCATGGGCTCGGGTTCGCCCAAGCAATATGTGCCGATTGCCGGCAAGCCGATGCTATTGCATGTGCTCGATACCTTTGCCGCGTCGCCGATCATTACCCACACGTTTGTGGTGGTGAGCGCCGAAGACGGACATATTCGGCAGATGATGGCCGGGGCGCCCCATCTCGCCGAGCGGGTGACGATCATTTTTAACGGTGGCGCCACCCGTCATGGTTCGGTATTGAAGGGGTTGCGGGTGTTGAGCGATCATGCCGATGCCGACGATTGGGTGTTGGTGCATGATGCCGCCCGGCCGGGCCTTACCACTGAGTTGATCGAACGCTTGACGGATACCTTGCGCGACGACACGGTGGGCGGACTGTTGGCGTTGCCGATGATTGATACGTTGAAGCGCGGCGGCGATGACCGCCGGGTGCAAGCCACGGTGCCGCGCAGCGGCCTGTGGGCGGCGCAGACGCCGCAAATGTTTCGCTATCGCTTGCTGCGCCGCGCAATGGAACAAGTTGACGACGTCACCGACGAATCCAGCGCGATCGAAGCGCTGGGCCTGCACCCTAAACTGGTCGAAGGCAGTCCGCGCAACTTCAAGGTCACCTTGCCGCAGGATGTGCCGTTGGCCGAGCTCTACCTGAAAGGGCTGGCATGAGCGATCTCCCGCCGTTCCGGGTGGGCCAGGGTTACGATTGTCATGCGCTGGTGCCGGGGCGGGCGCTCATTATCGGTGGTGTAAACATTCCCCATCCAACCGGTTTGCTCGGTCATTCCGACGCCGACGTGCTATTGCATGCGATAACCGACGCGCTGCTAGGCGCGGCCGGCTTGGGCGACATCGGGCGCCACTTCCCGGATACCGATGCGCGCTTCTCCGGCGCCGATTCGCGGGTGCTGTTGCGCGAAGCGGTCAAGCGGGTAGTTGCAGCCGGTTTTGCAATCGGCAATATCGATGCCACCATCATTGCGCAAGCGCCGAAAATGGCCCCGCATATTGCGCAAATGATCGGCCATGTGGCAGCCGATTTGGGGGTCGAACCGCAGCAGGTGAACCTGAAGGCCAAGACGAACGAAAAGC
>PKWO01000191.1 GCA_003132085.1 Oxalobacteraceae bacterium
GCAGCTTTGGCCTTCGTCAATACCTTGCTGGCGACAGCTGCGGCGACCTTGTCATGGGTGTTTGGCGAGTGGCTGGTTAAGGGCAAGCCATCTATGCTGGGCGGTGCCTCTGGCGCAGTTGCCGGCTTGGTCGCGATTACACCGGCTTGCGGATTTGTCGGTCCGATGGGCGCTTTGATCATGGGCCTGCTGGCTGGCGTGATTTGCTTGTGGGGTGTCAACGGTTTGAAGCGCCTGTTGGGTGCGGACGATTCGCTGGACGTATTCGGCGTGCATGGTGTGGGCGGTACGCTGGGTGCATTGCTAACCGGCGTGTTTGCTGCCCCTTCTCTTGGCGGTCAAGGTATTTACGACTATGTCGCCAATAAGATCGCTGCCGACTACTCGATACTTGATCAGCTTAAAATCCAGGCAACCGGCGTGGTTGTCACCATAGTCTGGTCCGGCGTGGTGGCTTTCCTGGCCTACAAGCTGGTCGATATGGTGATCGGTATGCGCGTACCGGAAGAAGAAGAGCGCGAAGGATTGGATATCTCCAACCACGGCGAAACCGCATATCACGCATAATCAGTGATGTATCCCTGAGGCTCGCGCAAGCGGGCCTTCCTGGCGTCTCCTTCATGGGGCGCTTTTTTTTCGTCCAGATCTTTAAATGTCGACATCCGCCCATATTTAATAACCCGAAAACTGGGTTTTATGCGCTGCACGAGTGACCGCCTGCTTTAATGGAACCGGCCNNGCAAAATCGCATAAGTTATTTGTATATCAGCGATTTTCTTGCAAAAACCAGCTTTCATCTCCAAAAATTGTCCGCATCATCGCGTATTGGAGCGTGTTTTCATTTCGACGTCCCAGGCTACCGGGATTCTGGTTAGAATCAATAACATGTGTTTGGCTTTGTCATAAGGTTTTAATATGGTTCCGCATCTCGTCACTGCTTTGAATGGCCCCTTGCTCGATCTGGAAAAGAAAATTCTTGACGCTACGCCGGCCATAGAGCGGTGGTTCAGGCTTGAGTGGCAAGAACACACCCCGCCGTTCTATTGTTCGGTGGACTTGCGCAACGCGGGGTTCAAATTGGCACCGGTTGATACCAACCTGTTTCCCGGCGGATTCAACAATTTGGCGCCGGAAATGCTGCCGTTGGCGATTCAGGCCGCGATGGCGGCGATCGATAAATATTGCCCGGACGCGAGAAATTTGTTGCTGATACCGGAGCGCCACACACGCAACGCCTTTTATTTGCAAAACATTGCGCGCCTGATGCAAATTTTCCGGCAAACCGGCCTGAATGTGCGCTTGGGTTCATTGTCGGAAGATATTCAGGCGCCGACCCCTATCGAACTGCAAGATGGCAGCACGATTACGCTGGAACCGTTGGAACGTTCGCACAACGGGCGACGTCTGGGTTTGAAAAATTTCGATCCGTGCACGATTCTTCTCAACAATGATCTGTCGGCCGGAATCCCGCCGATACTGGAAGGCTTGCATGAACAGAACCTGTTGCCGCCAGTGCATGCGGGATGGGCGTTGCGGCGCAAGAGCAATCATTTTTCAGCCTACGACGATGTGGCGAAAAAGTTTGCCAAGCTGATCGATGTCGATCCTTGGATGCTTAACCCGTATTTTGGAAAATGCGGTGAAATCAATTTTCAGGAACGCTCGGGTGAGGACTGCCTGGCAGCCAACGTCGACACATTATTGGCGAAAATACGCAAAAAATATAAGGAATACGGGATCAAGGAAAAGCCGTTTGTGATTGTCAAGGCGGATGCCGGTACCTATGGCATGGGCATCATGACAGTCAAAGACGCCAGTGAAATAAAGGATCTCAACCGCAAGCAGCGCAACAAAATGGCAGTTGTCAAAGAAGGATTGGTAGTGAGCGACGTCATCATCCAGGAAGGAGTGCATACGTTTGAACATATCAATGATTCGGTTGCGGAGCCGGTGGTGTACATGATCGATCGTTACGTTGTGGGTGGGTTCTATCGCATACATGCGGAGCGCGGCGTTGACGAAAACCTCAATGCGCCGGGTGCGCATTTCGTACCGCTTGCATTTGCCCAGCAGCACGCATTGCCGGATTTGCAAGCCAAACCCGGTACTGCAGCACCCAATCGGTTTTACATGTATGGTGTCGTGGCGCGCTTGGCTTTGCTTGCAGCGTCGTTAGAGTTGGAAAAGACCGACCCCAACCCGGAAGTCTATTAAGCGCCTTTTGGATATTCACCGTGCCACCCAATTCCGAAGGCCTCTACGGCCGCGTCGTTTGCCTCGACGGGGGGCGGCGTGCGCCAACTTTCAACACTGCCGATTAAGGAAATCAAACAAATGAAAATTGCCTTCCTGGCCGATCCATTGGCTGGTTTCAAGATATATAAAGACACAACTTACGCGATGATGGTCGAAGCCGCCAGCCGCGGCCATACACTGTATGCGTTCGAGCAAAAAGATATGGCAATACACAGCGGGGTGGTGGTGGCGAATGTGGCGCGCATCGTATTGACGGGGGACGTGCTGGGTTGGTTTCGGGCCGAACCGGCGACCTCGGCAGGATTGCATGAATTCGATGCGGTCATCATGCGCAAGGATCCGCCCGTTGACATGGAGTATATGTATGCGACCTATTTGCTGGAGTTGGCGGAAACCCAAGGTGCTAGGGTTTTCAACAAGCCGCAGGCGATACGCAGCCACAACGAAAAATTGACGATTACGCAGTTCGCGCAGTATGTCGCTCCGACCCTGGTCAGCAGCGACGGCGCGCGGATTCGCGCTTTTCATCGCGAACATCGGGAAATCATCCTCAAGCCGCTGGACGGCATGGGCGGGGCAGGCATTTTCAGGGTTACCGAAGACGGCATGAATCTTGGATCGATGATCGAGACGCTGACAAATAACGGCACCCGAACCATCATGGCCCAACGCTATATTCCTGAGATTGCGGCGGGCGACAAGCGCATTTTACTGATCGGCGGCGCGGTCGTGCCGTATTGCTTGGCCAGGATTCCGGAGGCGGGGGAGGTGCGCGGCAATCTGGCCGTTGGCGGGCGCGGCGTCGGACGCGCGCTGACTGTGCGGGATCGGGAGATCGCCGAAGCACTCGCCCCTGTATTATATCGACGCGGTCTGTTGCTGGTCGGTCTGGATGTGATTGGCGACTTTTTAACCGAAGTGAATGTTACCAGCCCGACCTGTTTTCAGGAAATTACGCAACAAATGGGGTTTAATGTGGCTGAAATGTTTATCGATGCCATCGAAAATTCACATTAAGCGGCTATCTATCGCTGCAAAATATGCAAAAATAGGCGCTGCTTGACGCGGCAGTCGCGTAAAAATGTCATTTCTTTTACATTTAAACAATGGTTGGTATCTTGCTCCTGACTCATGCGCCGCTAGGCAGCGCCTTTATCGAGGCTGCTGCCCATGTGTTTCGTGGGCGACCCGATAAAATCGAGGCGCTCGACGTATACGCTGATCAAGACCCTGTCGAAGTACATCGGCTGGCCAAAGAGGCCATTGAGCGTCTCAATGATGGTGGCGGAGTCCTTGTTATTACCGATGTCATGGGCGGCACCCCCTCCAATTGCACATTATCGCTAGCCCAGCCTGGAACGGTGGAAGTAATCGCCGGTATCAGTTTGCCGATGCTGCTGCGCGCGTTGGCCTATCGCCACGATACCTTGGACGTTGTGGTTGAAATGGCGCTGGCCGGCGGTCAGAGCGGCGCGACGCGGGTGGATAACCGGGTTCGTCTTTCCCCACACTAAGTGCAACCAACTGATTGAATAAGAATGATTGAACAAGAAATCGAAATCGTCAATAAACTGGGCTTGCATGCACGGGCTTCCGCTAAATTGACGCAACTGGCCGCGAAATTCAAAAGCGAGGTATGGATGACCCGCAATAAGCGGCGCGTCAATGCCAAGTCCATTATGGGGGTGATGATGCTGGCAGCCGGCAAGGGGGCGAAAGTGACATTGGAGATCGATGGACCTGACGAAATAGCGTGTTTTGATGCGCTCACGCTACTGGTCCGCGACAAGTTCGGCGAAGGCGAATAGCACTTGAACATCCCGCCGCAAAATTTTTGAGACGCTCTTCCATTCAACAGACTGACACCCATGGCATCTTTTACGCTACACGGCATATCGGTTTCGCGCGGCATTGCAATTGGGCGAGCGCATCTGTTGGCTCCGGCGGCGCTGGATGTCCAGCATTACCTGATAGGGGAGGAGCAGGTTGAAGCGGAAGTCTATCGGCTGCAACATGCAATCGTCACCGTGCATAAGGAATTGCAGACGATCTGGAGCGATCTGCCGAAAGACGCTCCTGCTGAATTGGGTGCATTCATTGACGTGCACGCGTTGATTTTGTCCGACCCGATGATTTCGGATGTGCCGCTCGATATCATCCGCAACCGCCATTACAATGCCGAGTGGGCGCTGGTCACGCAGATCGACGAGTTGTCGGCGCAATTCGACGAAGTCGAGGATGCCTACCTGCGCGAACGCAAGGCGGATATTCAACAGGTTGGCGAGCGCGTATTGAAGGTGCTGACCGGAACTGCAACGGCGCTGGCCAACATCGGCAGCGGCGATGGAATCAATGCCCAGATGATCGTGGTCGCGCACGATATTTCGCCGGCCGACATGCTTCAGTTCCGTAACCGTTCGTTTTCCGGGTTTGTCACCGACCTGGGTGGCCAGAATTCACATACGGCGATTGTTGCGCGCAGCCTTGACATCCCGGCCGCAGTCGGCATGTACAACGCGTCGTCCCTGATTGAGCAAGACGATTGGCTGATCATCGATGGCGATGCCGGAGTAGTGATTGTCGATCCGTCGCCGCTGGTACTGGCGCAGTATCGCGAGCGCCAGGCGGTGCAATTGCGTGACCGCAAAAAACTCGGCAAACTCAAGAAGACCCCGGCGATCACCGTCGACGGTACCGAGATCACGTTGCTCGCCAACATCGAATTTCCGGAGGACTGTGCTGCTGCACTGGATGCGGGGGCGGTCGGCGTCGGCCTGTTTCGCTCCGAGTTCCTGTTCATTGGGCGTACCGGTTACGCCAACAAACTGCCTTCGGAAGATGAACAGTTCGAATCGTACCGGCGCGCGGTAGCCGCGATGAAAGGCCGCCCGGTGACGATCCGCACGCTGGATATCGGTGCCGACAAGCCGCTGCACGCCGCCGAGCAAACGGCGCTCAATCCGGCGCTGGGTTTGCGCGCGATCCGTTATTGTCTAGCCGAGCCGCAGATATTCTTGACGCAATTGCGCGCGATTTTGCGCGCATCCGCTTTTGGCCGGATCAAACTGCTGATTCCGATGCTGGCGCATGCGTTCGAAATCGATCAGACGCTGGCGATGATCGAGCACGCCAAGTTGCAACTGCGCGACGCCGGTCAGAAATTCGATCCGCAGATTCCGGTCGGCGCGATGATCGAAATTCCGGCTGCCGCGCTGACGCTGCCGCTGTTCATCAAGCGCATGAGCTTCTTGTCGATCGGTACCAACGACTTGATCCAGTATACGCTGGCAATCGACCGGGTCGACCACGAGGTCGCGCATCTTTACAATCCGCTGCACCCGGCGATTCTGCATTTGCTGGCAAATACGATTGCGGCAGGGGCCAAAGCCGGAATTCCGGTTTCAGTCTGCGGCGAGATGGCAGGCGATACCAAACTGACGCGGCTGCTACTCGGGATGGGATTGCGAGAATTTTCGATGCATCCGGCACAGATATTGGCGGTAAAACAAGAAATCTTGAACAGCGACTTGCTGAAATTGAAGCCGAAAACTGCAAAAATCATGCGCACCTTCGAGCCGGCGGCTATCATCGCGGAGGTTGAGCAATTGCGATTGCTGTAACACTGGATAGTGTCTCGATTCGCTTGCGCTCGCGCAATGCATGCAACATCCGGGTTTGGCGCCGAAAAAAATAACAGTCACATCTGGGCGGCCTTGGCTGGCGCGCCGGTGTCTCCTTTGGATCACTATGTCTGCTCTTGGAATCGTAAGTCCGCAATCGATGCGTTTTGCCACCCCCCTGCCGTTGCAAAGCGGCGTGGAGATGCACGACTATACGCTGGTGTATGAAACCTATGGCACGCTGAATGCCGCACGTTCCAACGCGGTGCTGGTGTGCCACGCATTAAACGCGTCGCATCACGTTGCCGGTTCGTATGATGAAAATGACCCTAAGAGCGTCGGCTGGTGGGACAACATGGTTGGCCCAGGCAAAGCGCTCGATACCGACCGGTTTTTCGTCATCGGCATCAATAATCTCGGCTCCTGCTTTGGTTCGACCGGACCGATGCACGCCAATCCCGCCACCGGCAAGCCATACGGCGCCGCTTTCCCGGTGGTCACCGTGGAAGACTGGGTGCACGCACAGGCCCGTCTGGCCGACGCGCTCGGCATCGCGCAATTCGCGGCGGTGATGGGCGGCTCGCTCGGCGGCATGCAAGCGCTGGCCTGGAGCACCATGTACCCGGCGCGCTTGCGTCATTGCATCGTCATTGCGTCTACCGCCAAACTATCGGCCCAGAACATCGCCTTCAACGACGTCGCGCGACAAGCGATCCTAACCGACCCGGATTATCACGGCGGCGATTTTTATGCACATGGCGTAGTGCCGAAAAACGGCTTGCGCGTGGCCCGCATGGTCGGCCATATCACCTACCTGTCGGATGACGATATGGCCGAGAAATTCGGCCGTGAACTGCGCACCGGGAAATATCAATTCGATTTTGGCATCGACTTTGAAATTGAATCCTACCTGCGCTATCAGGGGGACAAATTTTCGGAATACTTCGACGCGAATACGTATCTGTTGATCACCAAGGCGCTGGATTATTTCGATCCGGCGCGCGAGTTCGATGGCGACTTGACCAAAGCCCTGGCGAATTCCCAAGCGCAATTCCTGCTGGCTTCTTTTACGACCGATTGGCGCTTCGCTCCCGCGTGCAGCCAGAAAATTGTGCAGGCGCTGGTCAACAACAAGCGCCGCGTGTGCTATGCCGAGATCGACGCACCGCACGGGCATGACGCCTTTCTGCTCGACGATACGCGCTATATGAATGTGGTGCGCGCCTACTATGAGCGGGTGTGGCTGGAAACGATGGAAACGATGGAAGCGGGTGCGCTATGAATTTCGAGCAACTGAAATCCCTGCGTCCGGACTTGGCGTTCATCGCGCATTGGGTGGAGCGGCGTTCTCATGTTCTGGACCTAGGCTGCGGCGACGGCGTGATGCTCGACTATCTGCAATCCGACAAGCAATGCAGCGGTTACGGCATTGAAATCGACGATGCCAAGATTCCGGAATGTATCCGGCGCGGCGTCTCGGTGATTCAGCAAGACGTCGAATCCGGCCTGGCAATTTTATCCGACAATACGTTCGATACGGTGCTGTGCATATCGGCGCTGCAAATGATGAAAAATGTCGAAGGCACATTGCGCAATATTGCACGCGTAGGCGCCGAAGCGATCGTGTCGTTCCCGAATTTTGCCTATTGGCCGCACAGGCTGGCGTTGCTGCGCGGACGCATGCCGGTGTCGAAATCCTTGCCCTACGAATGGTATGACACGCCGAACTTGCGCTGCGCGACGATCAAGGACTTTGAAGAACTTGCCAACCAAGTGGGGCTCGACGTGCTCGAATGCGTGGCATTGAGCGATGGCAAGCCGGTGTCGGTGCTGCCTAACTGGCGCGGAAGCCTGGCTGTTTTTCGGCTCAAGAAAAACAACGCGGGCCAATGAACGCCGCGACGAATCAAGAAGCCGTCACTTGGCATAGCTACTTGAACCGGCGGATGCTGATTCTGGTTTTCCTTGGATTCAGCTCAGGTCTGCCGCTTTATATCCTCGTCAATCTGTTGCAAGCCTGGTTGGCGAAATCGGGGCTTGACGTCAAAGCCTTGGGTCTGATTACCTTGGTCTTCGCGCCCTACACCTGGAAGTTTCTGTGGTCGCCGGTCATGGACCGCTTCAGTTTCGGGAAACTTGGGCGCCGGCGCGGCTGGATGGCATTCACGCAGTTCGCATTGTTTCTGACCATAGGGGCGATGGGCAGTTTGAATCCGCTGACCCAAATTCCTCTCATCGCCGCCGCCGCAGGCCTCGTTTCATTTCTATCGGCAAGTCAGGATATCGTCATCGACGCCTACAGCCGCGAAATTCTGTCGGACAATGAACAGGGCTTGGGCGCGGCTGTCAAGGTCAATGCATACAAGGTTGCAGGCATGGTGCCGGGTGCTTTGTCGTTGATCCTGGCCGATCACATGAGTTGGTCGACCGTGTTCTGGATTACCGCCGCATTCATGCTGCCGGGTTTGCTATGCACGTTGCTGATCAAAGAGCCGGAAGTCTATGGCGAGCCGCCTAAAAATCTCCGCGAAGCTGTCGTGCTGCCGATTCAGGAATTCATTTCGCGGGACGGCTGGCATAAGGCGGCATGGATACTCGGCTTCATTTTTCTCTATCGCTTGGGCGATGCGATGGCGGCGACGCTGGCAACCAAGTTCTTGATCGACTTGGGATTCCAATTGACGCAAATCGGCGCAGTCGCGAAATTAACCCTATTCTGGGGCAGCATTGCCGGCGGCATTGTCGGCGGCGTATGGATGGTCCGTCTTGGGATCAACCGCGCGCTATGGATTTTCGGTGTAATTCAAGGCAGCACCAGCCTCGGATTTGCGTTGCTCGCGCATGTCGGGCCCAACGTTTTGTTATTAGGTTGCGCCTTTGGCTTCGAAGCGTTTGGCGTCGGGATGGGCACTGCCGCATTCGTCGCCTTTCTTGCCAAGACATCTGATCGGCGCTACACGGCGACGCAATATGCGTTATTTTCGAGCTTCGCGGCGATTCCCCGCACCTTCGTCACGGCATCGATCGGTTACATCGTTGCTGCGACTGGCTGGTCCAATTTTTTCATCCTATGCTTTTTTCTGGCGTTTCCCGCTATGCTGTTGCTGCCCAAGGTCGCGCCTTGGAAAACACAATGATGCTTCCGATTCATTCGGTATATTCGATCGTTAGTGGCGCATGGTCCGAGAATCGTTCGTCTTTATAAATACCCACCGCCTTCGCCTTGCCGGCCATGCCTGCCGTCGCCACATGATAATCGATACGCCAACCGACATTCTTGGCCCATGCCTGGCCGCGATTGCTCCACCACGTGTATTGCTCGGCACGGCTGTCGATGCGGCGGAATACGTCGACCAGTTTGAGCTCGTCGAATACGCGTGACAGCCACGCCCGCTCTTCCGGCAGGAAACCGGAATTCTTTTGGTTGCTTTTCCAGTTCTTCAGGTCGATTTCCATGTGGGCTATATTCCAGTCGCCGCAAATGACTATTTCCCTGCCGCTTTTGCTGAGATCTTCCAGGTGCGGCAAAAATACTTCCATGAAGCGGAACTTTGCCTGCTGCCGTTCTTCGCTCGACGAACCGGACGGGCAATATACGGAAATGACGCTTAGGTTGCCGAAATCGCATTGTACGTAGCGTCCTTCGGCATCAAATTCAGCATTGCCGAAGCCCACCACCACTGCGTCCGGCTTGGTGCGGCAATAGAGCCCCACGCCGGAGTAACCCTTTTTCTCGGCGTAGTGAAAATAGCCTCGGTAACCGGGCGGCGCGAGCAACTCCGGAGTCATGTCCGGCGCTTGCGCCTTCAGTTCCTGTACGCACACGACATCCGCATCTTGCTTGGACATCCATGCAAAGAAGCCCTTTTTTGCGGCGCTGCGTATGCCGTTTAAGTTCGCAGAAATGATTATAGACATCGTAATTTATAGTGGGTTAGATCGGTTAGTGGCGTGCATTCCAATCGGGGGAGCCACGGAAGCGATGGATTTTTGCACTTTACCAGGATACCTCGTTCGACGCATGCTCGTCTTGACGGCAATATTTTACAACTCGCCGGTCCGATATTCGCGCATTAACGCCGTCCCGGCCGCAGTCGCATTTATTTTGATCATATTCTTAACCGAAAACAGCATTGGACACTGTTCGCCGGAGCAAGTTACGCTTCATCCTTGATCCACGAATCTTTCCGACAAGGCCTACAGAATGCATGTACGACAACGCACTCCGGTAATTCCAAAAGCAGCCCTGCTGACCGCACTCATCTCTTCTTTCACGCTACATGCGATTGCGCAACAGACGATACCGGTGGATGCCGTATCGGCGTCGGCCTCGAATCAAACCGTTGTCGTAACCGGCACGCGCGCGCGGAACCGCACCGTCGCCGATTCGGAGTCGCCAATCGACATTTTGAGCAACAAGGACATAAACAGCACCGGGTCCAATGAACTAGCCACCGTACTGGCGCGCCTGCTTCCTTCGTTCAATTTTCCCCGTCCCTCCGGCGCCGATGCCAGCGATGCCGTTCGGCCGGCGCAATTGCGCGGCTTGTCGCCCGACCAGACGCTGGTGCTGATCAACGGTAAGCGGCGCCACTCTTCCGCCGTGGTCAACGTCAACGGTTCCGACGGACGCGGCTCCGCGCCAGTCGATTTGAACGCCATTCCGCTTTTGGCGATCGACCATATCGAAGTGTTGCGTGACGGCGCGGCGGCGCAATATGGTTCGGACGCGATTGCCGGCGTAGTCAATATCATTCTAAAGAAGGGGGCGACAGGCGGCGAAGTGGATTTCGGCGCCGGCGAATACTCGAAGAAGGATGGCAAGCAGGCTGATTTAAAGGCGCAGAGCGGGTTTTCGCTGGGCGATAAAGGCTGGGTGCGGTTAGGGGCCGAAGTCGCAAACCAGGACCCGACCAATCGCGCCGGCCCCGATTTCCGTAATCCGAAAGAGCCGCTTTACGGGCAAATCACCCAGCGCTATGGCGACCCCGCGTCGCAACCCAAAAGCCTGTTCTTCAATAGTCAGTTATCTCTTTCCGAAGAAGTCGACTTGTATGCGTTCGGCACTCTTTCCGAACGCAACACTTCAGCGGCTGCGACGTGGCGCACGGCGTTCAACGGCGGCGTGCTGCGCACGCCGATCTTTCCGGATGGCTTCCTGCCGCTGGAGAATAGCAGTTCAGTCGATCGCGCACTGGTGTTCGGCGTTCGCGGTATCGATGGCTCCGGTTGGCGGTGGGATACAAGCTTGAACTTGGGTGCAAACACCTTCGATCTCGATGTCGACAATACGGTGAATCTCGCCCTGGGGGCATCCAGTCCTACCCATTTCCATGCCGGACAATTGACGAATGAGCAGGCGTTGTTGAACCTTGACCTGGCGCGAGAATTCCCTGTTGCAGCCTTCTCCGGTCCGCTAACGGTTGGTGTGGGGGCCGAAGCGCGTAGGGAACGCTACAATATTGAGGCCGGCGATTCCTTATCCTATTACGGTTCCGGCTCCCAAGGCTTCAGCGGCTTCACCCCAGCCAACGCCGGCAGCAGCACACGCAACAGCGCGTCGCTATATGCGAATCTGGAGGCCGAGTTGACGCAGCGATGGTCCGGCGCGGTAGCGCTGCGCGGTGAACACTACAGCGATTTTGGTAACACTACGTCGGAAAAGATTTCAAGCCGCTATGTGCTTGCCGACGGCGTGGCCTTGCGAGCCACTGCCTCCACCGGCTTTCGCGCACCGTCGCTTGCACAGGAGGATTACACGATCACAACGACCAATTTCATCGTGATCAACAGCGTCAATACGCCGATCGAGACCGGCACTTTCGGCGTCGACACCAATGCGGCTAAGGCCCTCGGCGCGCAGCCCTTGAAGCCGGAAAAATCGACAAACTTCAGTCTCGGACTGCAATTGGAGCCGATCAAAAACCTCACTTCCACTATTGACCTATATCAGATAGACATAAAAAATCGTATTCTGTATTCAGCCAATATGATTTTGCCGGCCAGCTTGCAGGCGGCGCTGGCCGCGCAAGGGAATTACGTTGGCGCGGCGCGCTATTTTACCAACGCGCTGGACACACGTACTCTTGGCGTCGATCTGGTGACTACTTATCGACTTGATTTGCAGGAAAAAGGAAAGCTCGACCTGACCCTGGGCTACAACCATAACCATAACTTGGTGCGCAATATCGCTGCCAATCCGGCATTGCTGACGCAAAACGGATTGACACTGATCGACCGACAAACTATTGGTCGCGCAACCGTCGGATCGCCGAAGGACAAACTCAGCCTCGGCGCCGACTATACGATTGCCAAGTGGAACCTGCACGCCGTGGCGACGCGTTACGGCAGTTTCATCGTCGAGCAAAACAATCCCGCGCTTGACGAGACCTATAGTCCTAACTGTCTACTCGACGTCGCGTCCAGCTATCGCCTCGGATCGTGGAACTTGACTGCAGGCATCGACAATCTGACCAACCGTTACCCTGATCAGGTCACCTCGGCCGGCAATCTTAACAACAATGGAATCAATCCCTACAGCATCTGGTCGCCGTATGGGTTCAACGGGCGCTTCTTGTACGCGAAAGCATCTTATACTTGGTAATGTGCCGGGTTGGGCGCTGTTGCGCAGATATTCATGCGCGCGCGCCTGATAGCGATCGAAATTCGAACTAAAATGGCTACCTTGAGGAAAATTTTAGAAGAAGAACGATATTTTGGACAAACTACGACAAGAATTCATCGAGTTTTCGGTTTCCGCAGGGGTGCTGAGTTTTGGGGAGTTCGTGACCAAGGCCGGTCGGCTCTCGCCCTATTTTTTTAATGCGGGGCTATTTAACAATGGCGCCGTATTGGGGCAGCTAGCCGAATTTTACGCACAAACCCTGCTCGACTCCGGCGTTGAGTTCGATATGCTGTTCGGACCGGCGTACAAAGGGATTACCCTGGCTTCGGCCACCGCCGTGGCGCTGGCGCGCAAGGGGCGCAATGTGTCATTTGCGTTCAATCGCAAGGAGGCCAAGGATCATGGCGAAGGCGGCACCATCGTCGGCGCCAAACTGCAAGGGCGCGTGGTGATTGTCGACGATGTGATTTCGGCCGGCACCTCGGTGCGCGAGTCGGTGGACATGATACGGGCGGCAGGGGCCACGCCGTGCGCGGTATTGATTGCACTGGACCGGATGG
>PKWO01000099.1 GCA_003132085.1 Oxalobacteraceae bacterium
CGTCGCTGTTCGGGGCGCCCGCATCCGGCGCGCTGCGTGCCGCGGCCTCGGTCGAGATGCTGCACGCCTATTCGCTGGTGCATGACGATCTGCCCTGCATGGACGATGATGCGCTGCGCCGCGGCAAGCCTACCGTCCATGTCAAGTATGATGAGGCAACTGCTTTGCTGGTGGGCGATGCATTGCAGGCGCAAGCATTCTTGATATTGTCCGAAGTCGGCGTGGCGGACGCAGCACGCCAACTGGCGATGCTGCAGTTGCTGGCGCGTGCTTCCGGATCGCTCGGCATGTGCGGCGGGCAGGCGATTGATCTGGCAAGCGTCGGCATGGCGTTGTCGCTGCCGGAGCTTGAACAAATGCATCGTTTGAAAACCGGCGCATTGTTGCGGGCATCGGTCATGCTGGGCGCATGGTGCGGCAAGGCGTTGTCGGTTGAAGAGAGCGGGGCGCTGGATAGGTATGCCGGTGCGATCGGACTCGCGTTTCAGGTGGTGGACGACGTGTTGGACGCGACCGCCGATTCGGCGGCGCTCGGCAAAACGGCGGGTAAGGATGCCGCCGGCAACAAGCCGACTTACGTGACCATTTTGGGCCTGGACGCATCCCGGGCTTTGGCCGGGAAATTGCGCGACGATGCATATCGCGCAGTCGAGCAGTTTGGATATCAAGCACAGCGGTTACGCGAACTCGCGGATCTGATCGTGCAGCGGAAAGCTTAGTATGGATTTGCTCAAAAAAATAAATACCCCTGACGATGTGAGGCGGTTGCCGCGCACGCAATTGCAGTCGCTGGCAGACCAATTGCGTAATTTTGTGCTTGAGTCGGTGTCTCAAACGGGCGGCCATCTGTCATCTAACCTGGGTACGATTGAATTGACGATAGCCTTGCATTATGTGTTCAACACGCCGGAAGACAGGATCGTGTGGGACGTCGGGCATCAGACCTACCCGCACAAAATTCTGACCGGGCGGCGCGATAAGATGGCGGTTCTGCGCCAGTTCAACGGCATGTCCGGTTTCCCGCGCCGCGCCGAGAGCGAATATGATACTTTCGGCACCGCACACTCGTCGACCTCGATTTCAGCCGCACTCGGCATGGCCATGGCGGCGAAAATAAAGGGCGAGAGCCGGCACGCAATTGCGGTGATCGGTGACGGCGCAATGACGGCCGGCATGGCATTTGAGGCGATGAACAATGCCGGCGTGCATGACGACATCAATCTGCTGGTGGTGCTCAACGACAACGACATGTCGATTTCACCGCCGGTCGGCGCACTCAACCGTTACTTGGCGCGTCTGATGTCCGGCAAGTTTTACGCAACGGCCAAAAATGTCGGCAAGACGGTGTTGCCGGGGCCGGTGCTCGAATTGGCCAAACGCTTTGAAGAACATGCTAAAGGGATGGTGGTTCCGGCCACCATGTTTGAAGAATTCGGCTTCAATTACATCGGCCCGATAGACGGACACGATCTGGAGTCCTTGATCCCGACGCTGCAGAACCTTAAAAATCTGCGCGGTCCGCAATTCCTGCATGTGGTCACCAAAAAAGGACAAGGGTACAAGTTGGCGGAGGCCGACCCGGTGCTCTATCACGGCCCAGGGAAATTCAATCCGGCCGAGGGGATTAAGCCGTCCGCCCCCGGCAAGAAGACGTATACGCAAGTGTTCGGCGACTGGTTGTGCGACATGGCGAGCGCCGACAAACGGTTGGTCGGGATCACTCCGGCGATGCGCGAAGGTTCCGGCATGGTTCGCTTTGAACAATGTTTCCCGGATCGTTACTTCGATGTCGGGATCGCCGAACAGCATGCGGTAACTTTTGCCGCCGGCTTGGCGTGCGAGGGCTTGAAACCGGTAGTGGCGATTTATTCGACCTTCCTGCAACGCGGTTATGACCAGTTGATCCACGATGTCGCGCTGCAAAACCTGGACGTCACCTTTGCGCTGGATCGTGCCGGGCTGGTCGGGGCGGACGGGGCCACCCACGCCGGCAACTACGATTTGGCTTACCTGCGCTGCATTCCAAATATGGTGGTGATGGCGGCATCCGACGAAAACGAATGCAGGCAGATGTTGTCAACCGCGTTCCATTACGACGGCCCGGCTGCAGTGCGCTATCCGCGCGGTTCCGGAATCGGCGCAAACATCGACACCGCGCTCGGCACCATTCCGCTTGGTACCGGTGAAATTCGCCGTCGCGGAAACGGCATTGCAATTCTGGCCTTCGGTACCATGGTTGCGCCGAGCCTCGCTGCGGCGGAGGATCTGGATGCAACCGTCGCCAATATGCGTTTCGTCAAACCGCTGGACGTCGAATTGGTCAAGCAACTGGCATTGAGCCACGCGGCGCTGGTGACGGTGGAAGAGGGGGCTGTCATGGGGGGCGCCGGGGCGGCGGTGGCTGAGGCGCTGGCGGCAGCAGGAATTGTCAAGCCGCTCTTGATTTTGGGCTTGCCGGACAAATTTATAGATCAGGGCGATTGTGCGCAATTGCTTGCCATGTGCGGCTTGGATGCATGCGGCATCACGGCGTCGATCCGACAGCGCTTTGGCAAAGATGAGCCGCGGCTGGTCGTCAACAACTAATAAAACCGCCTTTTCAGGTCAGCTAATGAATACCCGCGATCCAGGTTTCACCACTATTCCCGATGTGCAAAGTACTCACGACACGCGCCGTACTGCAATACAGCGTGTCGGCGTCAAGGGTGTCCGCTATCCGCTCAAGGTCAAAACCGGTTCTGGCACACAGACCTCGATAGCGAGCTGGAACATGTATGTGCATTTGCCTGAAGATAAAAAGGGCACGCACATGTCGCGCTTCATTGCGCTGCTCGCAGACTCGGCCGCGCCATTGGATGTCGCCGGCTTTAGCGGCATGATGCGCAAGATGCTCGTGCTGCTGGATGCCGATGCAGGCCGCATCGAATTGTCGTTTCCGTATTTCATCAGCAAGACTGCGCCTGTATCCGGCGTGCAAAGCCTGATGGACTATGAAGTCGGTTATACCGGCGACATCAAACAGGGGAAACTCGAAGTCACCGTTAAAGTCCTGGTTCCGGTGACCAGTTTGTGCCCCTGCTCGAAAGAAATCTCGGAATACGGCGCGCACAATCAACGCTCGCACATTACTGTCCAGGCGGTGGTTGACGGAGACTTGCCGATTGATGAATTGATTGCCAAGATCGAACAGCAGGCGTCATGCGAGCTGTACGGCTTGCTAAAACGCCCGGATGAAAAGTATGTGACTGAACGCGCGTACGACAACCCAAAATTTGTTGAAGATTTGGTGCGCGATGTGGCCGGAATGCTGAATGCCGATCGGCGTGTCGTCGCGTATACGCTGGAAGCGGAGAATTTCGAGTCGATTCATAATCACTCCGCCTATGCGTTGATTGAGCACGACAAACGCGTGTAGCTTCCAGCTAGGCCGGGCCGCTTGCGCCTCTGTTTTTGACAATTTTGCGAGGCTGTTTTCGGATTGGCTTAGACGCTCTCAGGCATCGCGCTTGCGTTCTTTTTCCCATAGCACATCATTTCCGCCTGCATATCGGTTCAGCACGCGCGACAGCACGAACAGCAAGTCCGACAGGCGATTCATGTATTGACGCGGCGCATCGTTGACTATGTCGGTTCTGCCCAGGCTGACAATAGCGCGTTCGGCGCGGCGGCAGACGGTGCGGCACACATGCGCTATTGCAGCGGCGCGCGCGCCGCCGGGCAGGATGAAATCCTTCAATGGCGGTAGGTCGGCATTGTATTTTTCCAGCAACGCGTCCAGCCGCGCGACTTGCACTGCGGTAATCAGCGTGTAGCCCGGGATGCATAGCTCACCGCCCATATCGAACAAATCATGCTGGATTGACATCAACTCTTCACGTAAAGCGCTAGGCAAATCTTCACACATCAGTACGCCGATATGCGAATTGAGTTCGTCCACGTCGCCCATTGCGTGCACCCGCAAGCTGTCCTTGTCGGTGCGGCTGCCATCGCCCAGTCCGGTGGTGCCATTGTCGCCGGTGCGGGTGGCTATCTTGGATAATCGGTTGCCCATGTCGGTCCGCTGAAAAAGAATATGAATGCCGAGGATACGGCAAAATGACGGGAATTGCACATTGCAGCGGAAGCGCGGGCGCATCGCGTCACGGGGTAGAATCAGAGTATTGATAAGGGCAAGGAGACAAGCATGAATCACCCAGCCGAATTGTCAGCAGGCAAGAGGCCGTTACCCGATGCGTTGGTGGCGGCGCTCAACGCATTTTTCGGCGAACGGTTTTCGATGGCGCAGGCAATTTGCGCGCATCATGGCCGCGACGAATCCTCATACGATCCGATGCCGCCGGACGCGGTATTGTTTGCCCATACCACCGAGGAGGTTGCCGCAGCAGTTTCCTTGTGTGCCAGCCATCAGGTGCCGATCATTGCGTTCGGTGCCGGTACTTCGCTGGAAGGGCACGTGTTGGCGTTGCGGGGCGGGATCACCATCGATTTGTCGCAGATGAACCAGGTGATTGCGGTTCACGCGGAAGACATGACTGCAACAGTGCAGGCTGGCGTCACACGCAAGCAGTTGAATGCGGAAATTCGGGACAACGGCCTGTTTTTCCCGATCGACCCCGGCGCCGACGCGACTCTGGGCGGCATGGCCGCGACCCGGGCTTCGGGAACCAATGCGGTGCGTTACGGCACGATGCGCGAGAATACGCTGGCGCTGACGGTGGTCACTGCAGAAGGGCGGATTGTCAAGACCGGCACGCGGGCCAAGAAATCGTCGGCTGGATACGACTTGACACGCTTGTTCGTCGGCAGCGAAGGCACGCTTGGCATCATCACCGAGCTTAGCGTCCGCCTATACCCGCAACCCGAAGCGATTTCAGTGGCCGTTTGTTCGTTTTCGAACAGCGGCAGCGCGGTGAAGGCGGTGATACAGACCATACAAATGGGGGTGCCGATTGCGCGTGTCGAGTTCCTCGACGAAAATAGCGTCAAAGCGATTAATGCGCATGACAAGCTGGAGCTGCCGGAGAAACCGCTGCTCCTGTTTGAATTCCACGGCAGCGAATCCGGCGTGCAGGAGCAGGCCAGATTGGTGCAGGATATTGCGGGTGAACATGACGCGATTGGATTCGAGTGGGCCACCCGCCCGGAAGAACGCTCACGTCTGTGGGCGGCGCGCCACAATGCCTATTTTGCGCTATTGCAGATGCGACCCGGAAGCAGGTCGATTTCAACGGATTGCTGCGTGCCAATTTCGCGGCTGGCCGAATGCATGCTCGACACCAAGGCCGACTGCGAAAAAAATCAGATGATTTACTCTATCATCGGCCATGTCGGCGATGGCAACTTCCATGTGTTGATGCTGATCGATCCGCACGATGCCGCCGAGATCGCCAAAGCCGAACAGATCAATGCCCGCATGGTGACGCGGGCGCTGGAAATGGATGGAACCTGCACCGGCGAACATGGCGTCGGCATGCACAAGATGGATTTCCTGATAC
>PKWO01000174.1 GCA_003132085.1 Oxalobacteraceae bacterium
ACTTTGTACTTCATATATTTTGGTCCTTGGAGTGTGATGCGACAGGCCGCTGCTTATGGCGCGCTACCGCAGATGTCGATTCATCATGCGTCGCTGGAGAACGGCGATTTGAAGTTGATTAAACCGCAAAAGCATTCCGTAATGAACGAATCTTTTCGCGCTTGCATATGCGATCGGCATCCGGTCCGATCGGCTATCCGCCTTCGGCGCGGCAAACAAACAGCGGCATGATGAGAGCGTCCCGCCTCGACAAGACCTTTTGCTAAGAAGCTGTTGCCTGAGGATAAAGGCCGTGCACACGGCCGAATAAACGCGTGAGTCCCAGTAATACATCTATATTTGGAGTATGCATACCCAAGCGCAAACCCATTTCTTGAACCGCACCGACGATGCTGTCGAGTTCTATCGGCCGCTTGGCCTCCACGTCCTGCAACATCGAGCTCTTGAACGCGCCTAATTTTCTGGTCACTGCATGTCTGTCTTCCGTACTCTGGATAACCTCGCAACCGATCCGCTTGCCTATAGCGGCGGCCTCGCGCATCGCGGCCGAACAAAATTCCTTTAACAGCGGATCGTCCAGTATTTTATCTATCGTCGCACCGGTAATCGCCGAGATTGGATTCATCGTGATATTCCCCCACAACTTGTACCAGATATCGTACCGAATATTGGACGATACGGTGACATCGAATCCGGCATCCGTCAGTAGCGCGCCGAGTCGCCTGGTTCTTGCCAGGGCAGCTCCCTGCGGCTCGCCGATGATCAAGCCTTGCCCCATTTTATGATGCACGAACCCCGGCTCGCTCGTATAAGCGCTGGCATGCACTACGCAGCCGACTACATGCTCCACCGGAATATGCGCGGCGATATAGCCGCCCGAATCTATGCTTTCCAGCGGACGTTCGCCCAAGCCGGGCAAATCCTGGCTGAACCACCAAGGCACGCCGTTCATTGCCGGCAATACGATCGTTTCCTTCCCCAGCAACGGCGCAATGGATTGCGCCACCGTCGCCAGTGCAGGCCCTTTGACCGCGATCACCACGACATCCTGGACACCTAATTCGTCCGGCTTGTCCGACACCAGCGTCGGGCTTTGCAGTAGCTCGCCGCCTTGTTGCATACGCCAGCCATGCGTGCTTAGCGCCTGCAAAGTGGCGCCGCGCGCCAGCGCGCTGACTTCGCATTTTCCATTGACGGCCAGGCGTGTGCCGATGAATCCGCCGATTGCGCCTGCTCCGACTATACAAACCTTCATGTTGCACCTCAGTCCGCCGAATGTGATATTTAATTTGTTGCGCAAAAATTCCTGCGTCATGCGGCCGCAAAGATTTGTCGATCCGCCGCGCCGAAACCTGGTTTATGCATAAGCATCCATATGTGCGCTAGCGTACAGATTGCATTTCGCTCCCGGCATAAGCTGCGACAACTGGCACGGTGCGGCTGCGGTTGATCGTGTCGTAACCGATTTCGGCCAATAGTCCCACCCTGACATCAAATGGAGTACTACATCATGAAGCAATTAAAATGGATTTCCCTCATTTTTGCAGCAGCCTTGTTAACTTCAATGGCTGGTTGCGCGTCCACCGCGAACAAAGAAAGCACTGGGCAATATATCGACGATTCCGTCATCACGACCAAGGTCAAGGCTGCCATTGTTGATGACCTGTCGTTGAAAGGATTCGAAATCAAAGTCGAGACCTACAAGGGCGAGGTTCAGTTGAGCGGCTTCGTCACGTCTGAAACGAATATTGCCAAGGCAACTGAAGATGCGCGCAGGGTGGAGGGTGTGAAATACGTCAAGAATAACATGCAGCTCAAGTAAGATTTTGCTCCAAATGGCAAATAAGGGATCACGATGTGGTCCCTTATTTGCGTTTAATAGCATAGCTGGTCTGCGTTGCGGAATCAAATAACGCTTCCGATCCAACCAGAATTAATGCGCGGTTCCACCCAAATACGCCGCCTGCACCGCCGGATCGTTCTTCAGCTTGTCGGCGGCGCCATGCACTGAAATATGCCCGTTTTCCAGCACATAGCCATAGTCCGCGACATTGAGTGCCGCCATCGCAAACTGCTCGACCAGCAGCATGGNNCAGCATTTGCTGCTCGCCACCGGAGAGCGTGCCGGCCAGTTGATGTTGGCGTTCTTTCAAACGAGGGAACAATTCCAGCGCCCGTTCCAGATCCTGTTTGATGTCGCCACGCGGCCGCGCCCGTGTAAATCGAGGAAACGCTCCCAGCAGCAAATTGTCAGACACGCTCATCGTCGCAAATACCCTTCGCCCCTCGGGTGAGTGGGCGAGACCGGCACGTGCGATTGTGTGCGATGCCAAACCGGTGACATCCCGACCGGCCAACGTCACGCTCCCGCTACGCGGCTTCAACATGCCGGAAATCGCCCGCATGGTCGTGGTTTTGCCCGCGCCGTTGGAGCCGATCAGCGTTACTACCTTGCCTTTGGGAACTTCAAGAGAAATGCCATGCAAGACTTCAACCTTACCGTAAGCAGCGTGCAAATTAGAAATGGTGAGCATGTCAGGATCTCTCTAGGCTTGCGTTGGCGTCAACCTGGTCGCCGGCAGAGCCGCCCAGGTAGGCTTCTATCACTTTCGGGTCGGCCTGTATCGAAGACGGCGTGCCCTCGGCAATTTTTTGCCCGAAGTCGAGTACCGTTACCGTATCGGAAATCGACATCACTACATCCATATGATGTTCGATCAAAATAATGGTAATGCCGTGCTGACGAATTTTGCGAATGATCGCAATCAACTCCTTGATGTCGGGCGCAGTCAACCCGGCAGCGGGTTCGTCCAACAGCAGCAGCGCGGGATTCAGACCCATGGCCCGGCCTATCTCAAGCAAACGCTGCTTGCCGTATGGCAGATTGCGGGCCTCCTCGCCGGACAACGACACCAGACCGACAAACTGCAGGATGCCTGCGGCCTGCCCGCGCGCGCGCTGCTCTTCTTCGCGATAGCGGCGGGTATGCAGCATCACATCCAGCACGTTGCTGCGGAAAGTATGTTGCAACCCGACCAGCACATTTTCGGTCGCGCTCATTTCGCCGAACAACTGCACGTTCTGGAACGTCCGGGCCACCCCACCTAACGCAATCGCCGATGGCGTAGATCCGGATATGAGCTTGCCGTTGAACTCAACGCTGCCATCGGTCGGCTTGTAAATCCCGGTTAACACATTCATCATCGTGCTTTTACCCGAGCCGTTAGGGTCGATCAGGCCGTGCACGGTTCCTTTGATGATGTCGAGATTGACCTGATTCAAGGCTTTCAACCCCCCGAACTGCATCAGTAACCGCTTCGCGCTCAAGATGATCTCACCGCTTGCTATCGCGTTCCGGTCGCTAAGCGTTCCAATATCGACGGGCGAGTCTGCCCCATCGGCAACGGCCGCCGGTACTGTAATCTTACCGAATAGGCCGCGCAAAAATCCGATGATGCCATCCTGCAGGTAGTACACAACAAACAAGGTCATCAAACCGAAAATCGTCAAACGCCAGTCGGTAATGTTTTCCAGTTTGTAGGAAAACACCGCCATGCCGATCACGGCTGCCAGCGGCACGGCGATCTCGCGAAGCGACTTGCGTTTGCGCGCCAACAGAAAGGCGCTCGCCAGTATGCCGATCACCGCAGCCGCAGTCGCGATTTCGCGAAACAAATCGATGTCCGACAACAAGCTGGGCAGCATCACCACAATCAAGGCCCCGACCAGCGCGCCGCTGCGGGTCTTGCGGCCACCCATGATGACTGCCAGCAGGAACAGGATAGTCAATTCAAAATTGTAGGTATCCGGCGATATATATTCTCCCGAATACGCATACAAGCTGCCCGCCAGACCGGCCAACGCCGCACTGATGACGAATGCGTACACCTTATAGCGATATACCGAAACTCCCATGCAATCGGACGCAACCGGGCTATCGCGCAATGCCTGAAAAGCGCGCCCCAAATGCGATTTGACGATGCGGTCGACCACAATCAGCGACAACACCATCAATATAGCGACCACGTAAAAGAACTCCGCTTCACTGAACTTGTGGCCTAACAATATCGGTTTGCCGACCTTGATCCCGAGCGGCCCTTCGGTGAGAAAGGTCATTTCGTTGATCAGTATCTGGATGATGGTGCCGAAGGCCAAGGTCACCATAGCGAGGTAAGGTCCGGTCACGCGCAACGCCGGCAGTGCCAGAATCGCGCCAAACAGCGCCGTCACGGCAATACTGCACGGAATCGCCAGCAGGAAAGGCATGCCCAGCTTGAAAACCAATACTCCGGTGGTGTAAGAGCCGATGCCGAACAATCCGGCATGACCGAGCGACACTTGCCCGGTATAGCCGACCACGATATCCAGCCCGAACAGCAGGATCGCGTAGATCAGAATCGTTTCAGCCAAATGAATGTAGTAAGGATTATGGATTATCGCCGGAACCAGGAACAAAGCCAGTAAAGCCAGCAAGGAGAAAGCACGCATCTTCTTATTCATGCTCATACCTTCTTGATCGCCATTTTGCCGAACAAACCGGCCGGCTTGACCGCCAATACCAGCAATAGCAATAGCAACCCGGGAACCTCCTTATAGCCGCTGGCGACATAATATCCGGTCAACTCCTCGGCAATGCCTAAAATCAAACCTCCCACGATCGCCCCGACGCCGGACGTCAAACCGCCGATGATGGCGACCGCAAATGCCTTAAGTCCCAGCGAGGCGCCCATGCTTGCGCCGGTCAATGTCAGCGGGGCAATCAATACACCGGCGAAGGCTGCGGTGGCTGAAGACAGCGCATAGGAAAAGGTGATGACGACACTGGTGTTGATGCCCATCAGGCCGGCCGCATCGCGATCGTTCGAGGTTGCCACTACCGCTTTGCCGTAAATCGATTTGCGATTGAATATTTCGACCGCCAGCATCATTGCCAACGCCCCCAGCACCACGACAATCTGCATCGGTTGCACGTTTGCGCCCCAGACTTGAATCGGCGTGGTGCTCAGCGGCGACGGAAAGGTCAGGTCATCCTTGCCCCAGATATTTTCCGCTACATTTTTGAAAATAATGGCCAGCGCGATAGTCGACATGATCCAGCCGAATTCGGATTTGATTTTAATCGCCGGGCGCACGCCTATCAGTTCGACCACCATCCCCTGCAGCGCGCCGAAGATGATCACCAGCGGAATCATCAGCCAATAGTTAAGGTAGGGGCCGCCGTGTATGGTTCCGGCCAGGCTCAGGCCAACCAAAGCGCCAAGCATCAGCGCCTCGCCCTGACCGAAGTTGAGTGTGCCGGAGGTGGCAAACGTCAGTTGATAGCCAAAAGCGATGACAGCGTAAATCATGCCCAATGAGATACCGCTGATGACCAGTTGCAGTAGAATTTCCATGAAGTCACTCGTCAGGCGGCGTTAGCCCGGATGCTGGATAAATGGCGTGATCTTCTCACCGAATTTATCCAACATGCGAACCGGCACCGCAGTAAGAAAAAGCCAGCCCTTACGTCGCAAGAACTGGCCAAATGAAGCTGCAAATAGGTAATCTTACTTGGCTAATACCACCCGTCCATTTGACACTTGGCCAAAAACCGCCATTCCGGGTTTGATGGCTTCATGATCGTCGTGTGTGAAAGGCTTGTCGTAAGCGGCCACCACGCCATCCACTTTTTCTTTCAGGTTTTCCAATGCTGCGCGCACTTGCGGACCATCGGTGGTACCGGCCTGCTTAATCGCTGCGGCCAGCAGATACACGGAGTCGTAACCCTGCGCCGCCGACACCGGCGATGGAATGCGCCCCCCCGGAGGATTATAAGCCTTTACATAGCTATCGATAAATATCTTCCGCCTAGGCGTGTTCGGGTCCTGGATAAACGTCTGCGGCATCTTGGTTCCTTCGCCATTTTTGCCTGCGTTGTCGATGAAATTCGCCATCGACAGGGTCCAACTGCCGATCATCGGCACTTTCCAGCCGAGCTTTTCCATGCCGTTCGCAATTTGCGCCAGTTCGGGGCCGATTCCGTAGGTTAACACGACCTGCGCGCCGGCCTGCTTTGCTCTCAGCAACTGGGCGGTCATGTCGACATCTTTAATGTTGTACTTCTCGACCGCCACCGCTTTGATGCCTTTCTTGTCGAGCGCCTTTTCCAGGTCCTCGCGCCCGAGTTGCCCGTAATTGGTGGAGTCGGCAAGAATCGCAACCTTGGTATATTTGTGCTTGACGATTGCCTCGTCGACGATCATCGAAGATTGAATCGAATCGTTGGCCGCATTGCGAAACACGTAATTCTCGGGTTGATCGGCAAATTGCTTGGTGACGATGGATCCGGTTGCGACATCGTTCATGACCGGTATCTTGGCTTCTTGGTAGAAGCGCTGCGATGCCAACGCCACCCCGGTATTGATATAGCCGACCGTAGCGACCACTTTTTCCTTATTGATCAGCTCCTGAGCGACCTGGACACCGCGTTCGTTTTTCGCTTCGTCGTCGCGTTCGATCAATTGAATCTGGCGACCCAACACGCCGCCCTTGGCATTGATTTCGGCAGCTGCGAGTTTGACGCCATCGCGCATGGATACGCCCATCGGCGCCGACCCGCCGGTGAAAGGGCCGGATACACCGATCTTGATCGGTTCTGCGGCAACGCTGGAGAGCGCCCAACCGATTGATATTGCCGCTGCCAGTGCTTTGATTTTGTATGACATGATATCCCCTCTGGTTTACATTAATGTTCGAAGCCTTGCCCGACTCTCTTTAGTGCACGTGTAAATTGTAAGAGCGAGAATTGAATTCGGCAATCAAAAAAACATACCGCAACGCAGCATCGACGCGGCGGCAAGCGCCGAAGCGGTGACCGCACATTCGTCATGCGGTTTATCGTGCAATGCAATAGAACAATCAGCCGGTTTCTCATCTTGCCTGCAATCACTCTATCATATCGCAGGCGTAAACCATGCCTGATTTCTATCAACGCATGGCATGAACATATAATGAAAATGGCGGAACCATGATCAATTGGTGCGTCAAACAGACTCAGTGAATATGCAGGCCGCCCAGGCCGAACAATCCGATCAGGCCGACGGCGATGAGGTACAGTGCAACAATGAAGTTCAATAATCGTGGCATGGCCAGTATCAGGATGCCTGCGATCAAGGCCAACAAGGGGCCGAGAGTGATATGTATATTCATGGCATGGTCTATTTTCGGAATGGAATCGTTCGCATCGATGGCGCCCGGACCGACATCACGATTACCGCACAGATCGGCGCACAGATCTGTATTGTGACTGGGAAAAAGAAAATGAAGTAAGCCGATAGGCCGGATTCTGTTACGGCGAGTTGCCTCGCTATGACAGCCATTCCTCTAGGCCGTGAATTACTTCACGGCTCAAGCTTCCTACCCGCACGCTCCGCGAGCAACCTCAACGCGTGCCTATTTGGAATTGCTCCGGGTGGAGGTTACCGCGTTTCACCGTAACTAAATACGCTCGTCTCTGTGGCCCTATTCCTCGCCTCGCGGCGGACGGCCGTTAACCGTCACCCTGCTCTATGGAGTCCGGACCTTCCTCCCGCCATCGCTTTTCAACGACGGCCAGCGGCTGTCTGGCTTACTTCAGCGGCCATTGTAACTTACAACCGGCATGTAAACCGTTACCTTCATGTATCTCGCGCTTGCAAGCGCTAGGAGGGGCAACGCAATTCAATTTGCCGCATCGCAACATCCAACGCGCGTCAATTTAATTTGCTGCATGCGTCACCCGTTTTCTGCTACGTTATGGCTTTTCCGATTGCGGTACTCACATGCTCAACGAACGAAGCGGCGGTCAAATTCTGGTCGATGCCCTGACGGTGCACGGGGCGGATATCGTATTTGGCGTTCCCGGCGAAAGCTATCTCGCGGTGCTCGACGCGCTACACGATGCGTCGATTCGGTTCATCACCAACCGGCAGGAAGGCGGAGCGGCTTTCATGGCGGACGCCTATGGCAAGATGACGGGCCGCCCGGGCATCTGTTTCGTCACACGGGGTCCGGGTGCGGCCAATGCGGCAATCGGCGTACATACTGCGTTCCAGGATTCGACGCCGATGATTTTATTTGTCGGTCAGGTTGGCGGCGATTTCGTCGAGCGCGAAGCTTTCCAGGAAATTGACTACCGCCGCATGTTCGGCGAGTTGAGCAAATGGGTCGCGCAAATCGATCGCGCCGACCGCATCCCGGAATATGTCGCGCGGGCCTTTCAGGTGGCCACCAGCGGCCGGCCCGGTCCGGTTGTGCTGGCGTTGCCGGAAGACATGCTGACTTCGCTGGCAACGGTGGCCGATACCCGTGCCTACCAGCCGGTTCAAGCGTGCGTATCGGCAACGCAGCTTGCGCAATTGGGCTGCATGCTCGCCGCGTCGCAGCGGCCATTGGTGTTGCTCGGCGGCGGCGGATGGGACGTCGCGGCCTGTGACGCGATCCGCAATTTTGCCGAAGCCAATCACTTGCCGGTCGCCTGTGCTTTTCGTTTTCAAGACTTGATCGACAACCGCCATCCGCACTATATCGGCGATGTCGGTATCGGCATCAATCCAAAACTCGCGACCCGCATCGAGCAAGCCGATTTGATCCTGGCTATCGGGCCGCGTCTCGGCGAGATGACCACCGGCGGCTACAGCTTGCTGGAAGCGCCGCGTCCGCAGCAAAAATTGATCCACGTTCATGCCGATGCCGAAGAACTGGGACGCGTCTATCAAGCCGATTTGATGATCAACAGCGGCATGCCGCAAATTGCGGCGGCACTGGCTGCGATGCCGGCGGTGAAGAGCGCCGCCGAGGCCGTCTCGTGGCGAGCGGCAATCGCCGCAGCGCGAAGCGAATTGTCGGCGTGGCGGGCCGAACCGCCGGTGTTCAAAGATGGCTCGGCGGCGTTGAACCTGTGGCAAGTGGTGCAAACCCTGCAAGCCGAACTGCCTGCCGATACCATCCTGACCAACGGCGCCGGCAACTTTGCCACCTGGGGACATCGCTTTTGGCTGTATGGCGACAAGTCCTCCGGGCTGCGCACCCAGCTTGCGCCGACTTCCGGCGC
>PKWO01000398.1 GCA_003132085.1 Oxalobacteraceae bacterium
TCAGAAACTTGCGCCGCGCCGGGGTGTTGAAATACAGGTCTTGCACGTTGACGGTAGTGCAGGCGGCGCCGGCGGATGGTGTGGCGTGCTGTTCCGCCGCATTCGCGGCGGCCCCGTCGATCTCCCAGGCGTGGGCTGAATCGGCGGTGCGGGAAGTCAGCGTCAGTTGAGAAACCGACGCGATCGACGCCAACGCTTCGCCGCGAAAACCGAGCGTGGCGACATTTTCAAGGTCGGACAGCGACGCGATTTTTGACGTGGCGTGGCGCGCCAGCGCCAGCGGCAACTGTTCAGGCGCGATGCCGCGGCCATTATCGGTAATGGCAATACGTTTGACGCCGCCTTGTTCCAGCCGCACGGTGATCTGCGTGGCGCCGGCATCCAGCNNGCCGCTCGACCACTTCGCCGGCAGCGATTTGCGAAATTAAATGTTCGGGCAGTGCCTGAATCGGGCGCGATGGGTGGTGAGGCTTATTCATTGTGCGATTATACCGTTGCCATTGGGTAGTGTATGATTTCGCCGAAACTGAGGAAAACTATGGATTTTATGCAATTCTTCGACCTGATTTTGCATGTCGACAAATATCTGGGCGAAGTCCTACGGCATTACGGTGCACTGGTCTACGTGCTGCTCTGCGCGATCGTCTTTAGCGAGACCGGCCTGGTAGTCTTGTTCTTCCTACCCGGTGATACCCTGCTTTTTATCGGCGGCGCGTTTTGCGCCGGCGGCGCGATGAATGTATGGCTGTTGATGGCGCTGCTGATCCTGGCGGCTGTCAGCGGCAGCACGCTCAACTACTGGATAGGCAGCATCATCGGCCACAAAGTATTCACGCACAATTATCGCTGGCTGGATCAGGAATCGTTGAAAAAGACCCACGCATTCTATGAAAAATATGGCGGCATTACGATGGTGCTGTCGCGTTTCATCCCGGTGGTGCGCACTTTTGCGCCTTTCGTCGCCGGCGTGTCGGCGATGACCTTTACCAAATTTCAGTTGTTCAATATCAGCGGCGCGGTGCTGTGGGTGATTGCGCTGGTGTCCTGCGGTTTCTTTTTTGGCAATATTCCGATTTTTCGCGACCACTTGAACGCCATCGTGCTGCTCGGCGTCGGCGTTGCGGTGGTGCCGGTTGCGGTCGGCGGACTGTGGCGATTCGGGAAAAAGATGTCACGCAATTGACACATAACCGCTGCATTTGATCGATGCAATCAAGGCCGGCGGCGCGACCGAAATCGGTCTTGCTACGCGCCCAGCTTCCGGCAAGAAGCGCCGCCAATCGCGTCGACCACAGCGCCGGTCGCGGCGGTGCAGAGCGCCCGTTACCCGGAGCCGCCGGCCGACATGCGCGGCCGTGATAATCTGTATCAGGTTTGGGTAGAATTCACGCATTAACGCATTAACGCTCAGGGAACACTTACGCTATGTTAATTTCATTTCGCGCGGCCATCAGGTGCTGCCTGGTCTTGATGGTGCCGGCGGCGTTGCTGCCCGGCTGCACGGCGCTGGGCAATACGCCAGGCGTGCGGTCGGACGTCGTCAGCATGTATGTGGTGTTAGGCGAGAACGGCACGCCGGTGGCGCGGGTATTGACGTCGGCTGCGGCATGCCCGTCGATTCGGATCGACGGCAGCGAGGTGGCGATGAATTTGCGTGCGGGCGCGCAAACATTGCCGTTGCGCGCCACGCGCTCGGCGCCATCCGACTCCAAACCGTCGGCATTTCCGTTGCTGACCTGTGAAAAATTTATCCCTCCGCATACCGCCAGCATATCGGTCGGCGGTCAGCCTTTGCCGCTGCCGGTGGCCGAAGTCAATCGGATCGTCGTGATCGGCGACACCGGTTGCCGCGTCAAAAAGGCCGATAACGCCGCCCAGCCTTGCAATGACCGGCAGCAGTATCCGTTTGCCACGGTCGCCGCCTCAGCGGCAAAATGGAAGCCCGATATGGTGGTGCACGTTGGCGATTATCTGTATCGTGAAAACGCCTGCCCGGACGGCAACAAGGGGTGCGCCGGAAGCCCTTGGGGTTACGGCTGGGATGCCTGGAACGCCGATTTTTTCGATCCGGCAAAGCCATTGCTGCAAGCCGCGCCGTGGGTCATGGTGCGCGGCAATCATGAATCCTGCGCGCGCGCCGGTCAAGGTTGGTGGCGTTTGATTGATCCGCGCCCGTTCTTGTCCGGACGCGATTGCGTGACGGCAGGCAATGACGACAACGGCGACTATAGCGATCCGTATGCGGTGCCGCTCGGCGGCGACGCTCAAATTATTGTGTTGGATACCTCGAATACGCCGAACGGTGTTATTCCGCATGGCGATATCCGGGAAATCAAATATGCGGATTTGTACCGCAAGCTCGACATCCTGTCGCAACAGGCCGGCTATAACATCGGCGTAAACCATCATCCGATCCTGGGTATCACCGCCAAGGAAGATGCGCAGGGCAAAATTTCGCTGCTGCCCGGCAATCGAGGTCTGCAGTCTGTTTTCGGGGCGATCAATCCATTGTTCTTGCCGCCGCGCGTCAATGCGATGCTATCCGGCCATGTCCACGTGTGGGAGGAAGTGAGCTTTTCCAGCCCGCATCCGACCCAATTCGTCGCCGGTTTTTCCGGCACCAGCGAAGATACGGTGCCGCTGCCGGCGACGCTGCCGCCCGGCCTTATGCCGGCGCCCGGCGCAATCGTCGATCATTTCAGTTCCTGGGTCAACGGCTTCGGCTACATGACCATGGAACGGGCCGGTGCGAATCAGTGGAACGTCAAGGTGTGGAACACGTCAGGCCAGCAAGTCAATGCCTGCCGCATCGACGGTAAGAATTCAGTGTGCGAGAACGCGCAAGTTAAATCCCCTTGACGCTTGCGGATTTTTACAACCTCCGCGCTGGTCAAGTCATCTTGTTCTTTGCCAGCGGCGGGTTTTTCGCAAAATATTTCTTGATCCCTTTCAAGACCGCGTCCGCCATTTGATCTTGATAAGCATCGTCGGTCAGTTTGGCTTCTTCTTCGGGGTTGGAGATAAACGCGGTTTCAATCAGTATGCTGGGGATATCGGGTGCTTTCAGCACGGCAAAGCCGGCTTGCTCGACCGAACCTTTATGCAGACGGTTGATGCCGCCTATTTCGCCTAGTACCGCTTTCGCCAGTTTCATGCTGTCGTTGATCTGGGCGGTAGTGGAAAGGTCGAGCAGCACGCCGGCCAGTTGGATATCGTGGCTCTTGATGTTGACGCCGCCGATCAAGTCCGCTGCATTTTCCTTGTTGGCCAGCCAGCGCGCGGTGGTCGACGATGCGCCCTTTTCGGATAGTGCAAAAACCGAGGAACCGCGCGCGGTCGGTTCGATGAAGCCGTCGGCATGAATGGAGACGAATAAATCGGCTTGTACTTTGCGGGCTTTTTGCACGCGCATCGGCAGCGGCACAAAGAAGTCGGCGTCGCGCGTCAGCATGACACGCATATTCGGCTGTTCTTCGATCTTTCTTTTAATCCGTTTGGCGATGGACAGCACGACGTCTTTTTCGCGGCTGCCGCCGCGCCCGATCGCTCCCGGATCTTCGCCTCCATGGCCTGGATCGAGCGCAATCGTCAGCATCCGCGTTATCTGCGGTGCTTGTTCCTGCTTGGCGTCGTTTGGCGAGATGTATTTGTTCACGCTATCCGGGGTGCTTTGCGTCGCAGCCGATTTGGCGTCATTGCGGCGCTCTTGCGACCAATCGCCGCGCGAAATCAGCGCGGCAATCGGATCGAGGGCATTGACCGGGTAGAGATCGAAAATCAGGCGATGCTGATAACCGCCGACCGGCGCGAGCGTAAAGACCTGCGGGTTGACTTCTTCTTTCAGGTCGAACACCAGACGGACGATGTTCGGGCGATTCTGCCCCACCCGCACCTGTTTGATGTACGGGTCGTCTCCTTGAATTTTGGCGACCAGTTGCTTGAGCGTGGCGTTCAGTTCCAGACCGTCGATATCGATGACCAGCCGATCCGGGTCTTTGACCAAAAAGTGCGTGGCTTTCAGATTGGTGTCATTTTCCAGCGTGACACGGGTATAGTCTTCCGACGGCCATACCCTTACCGCAAGAATCTGTGCGGCATGGGCAGGGAAAGGGGAAAATACGGACAGCAGCAGCGTTCCGCCGACTTTGATCAGCGTGCGGCGAGCCCGAGACCGAGAATCCAGATTCAAAGGTTCGGTGCGAATTTCAGTCGATCGAGGCATTGAAAACCCTTGTCGGACAACGCTTCCAATTTTACATCACGACCTTGCCCCGACACATTCAAAAAGACATTCATGTCGGGAGGCGGCAACACTGCTTCCGCTTTTTCGGGCCATTCCACGATACAAACGTTGCTTTCATTGAATTCCTCCCGAAATCCGGCTTCCAGGAATTCCTCCGGGCTGGCCATCCGGTACAGGTCAAAGTGAATAACCTGGAGCGGCCGGCCGGCAATCACCAGTGC
>PKWO01000363.1 GCA_003132085.1 Oxalobacteraceae bacterium
TTCAGTTGATTGGGCCACCAGTTTGCGTTCGTTGGTGCTCCAGCCACCGTGTGTTTGTGAGCGCCGACCGAGAACGGGCACTTTGTTTCGTTTGACATGGTTCACTCCTTTGGCTGCTTGAAATTTACTGCTCTATACATTCTAGAGTTTGGGCGTCGATTAACAAAATAAATTACATAAATTTAATCAATAGTTAATATCTATAGTTCGATCTGACAAACTCATGTCTGTCTTTAGATGTTGCCGCCGATACCTTTTTGACCCCGGCTGCCGATTTCCACTGACCCCGTTCAGAGCCCTTGGAGCGGTGATGGGGCGTGAGGTTGCGGGCCGCGGATCTGGGTTGCCGAAAATCGGCAGCGCTGGGTCAATTTGACGTCGGCGCCAACCTATCTAGCATCCTGATCAGTCTATTTCCGCTCAATCTCTTGGTAAATACGTCTAATGGGGGGGATGCGATTTTTAGCCAAGTAAATCGTGTTTCCATATCTACCCTGGCAGTTGCCAATTTTGTCGCCCCTTGGGCGTTTCGTTTCTTCGCTTGGCCGAGATTGATGCTCTCTGTGAAGGGATTTATCGCTTAGTATTTCGATACCAGTCTGCCTTTGAATTGGGGCGGAGAATGGAAATTATTTCAGCCGCAAGCGCTTCGTCCTCGGACTCACCGTGAATCGCAAAATCTGAATGCGGAGACGGTTGACGAGCCACCGCTATAAGATCCGAGGTAGCGCGACACCGCATCAGTATCGCGACAGGTCCGGTAAGTGTTAGATATCTAGCCGGGTCGTCTACAATCTTGAAACTGGCTATTTCGAATACGAAACCTTGAACGCCGCCATTTTCACTGTGGGATTCTCTCTGCTGTTGGCGCCGACTTCGAATTGCCCAGCCTGCCGATTTTCGGTGAGCCAGATCGGAGGCCTAGAACCCCGGCGGCCGCTCTGTCGCCACAGCCGAAAATTTCTCTAGAGCCAAACCGACCCGCGCGATTGTACCTTCGTCGAACAGGCGACCGATCAGCGTGACGCCGTATGGCACACGGCGCGGCGGCGAAAATTTAGGCAAAGGATTCACCGAATCAGGCGCCCAATCGCTGCGGGCTTCGGATACTTCCACATATCCCGTTCGCAAGGTCAACGACGGATGACCGGTGTAATTAGAGATCGTGAGCATCTCATCGCGCAACGATGGCACCAGCAGCAGATCAACCTCGGAAAAAATGCGGGACATTTCTACCGCTACTTTACGTCGCATCCGGTCCGCTTGCACGAGATCCACCGCAGAAAGAAAGCGGGCTTCGCGGAACAGGTTGGGCCAGGCGTCAGGCACTTGCATCTTGAGTTGATTTGCACGGCCATCAAACACGATTTCCTCGAACGCAGCGGCCCCCTCTGCAAACAAAATGACATTTAGCGAGTTGTACGGCCAGTCAGGAAGGGAAACGATAACGGGATTCATGCCAAGTGCCCTTATCGCTCCCAGCGCTGCGCGGTCGACATCGGTGGCAGGATCCTCTATCATCCAAGCCGGTATGTAGCCGACCTTCAGTCCCCGAACCGATGCACCCGCGTCGAAGTCGAGCTTGCTGGCAACGCTGGCAACGTCGCCGGCATCGGGACCGGATATCGCTTTGAGCACCAGCATCGTATCCTCGACACTACGCGTCATGGGGCCGAGTTTGTCAAGTGACCAGCAGAGTGTCATAGCGCCGGTACGCGCCACGCGGCCATAGGTTGGACGGAGCCCGGTCACGCCGCAACGCATGCTTGGGCTGACGATGCTTCCCTCGGTCTCGCTGCCAACTGAAAATGCCACCAATCCCGCAGCGGTTGCCGCGCCAGGCCCGGCACTGGAACCGGATGCGCCTTCTTCCAGCAACCATGGGTTCATCGTCTGGCCACCGAACCAGATATCATTCAGCGCCAGTGCGCCAAGACTCAGCTTGGCGATCAGCACGGCACCGGCTGCATTGAGACGTTCCACTACCGCCGAATCCTTGGCCGGAATACGATTCCTGAACGGTTCTGCACCCCATGTGGTCGCTATTCCGGCAGTATCGAGTAAATCCTTGACCCCATATGGGATACCGTGCAACGGGCCCCGATACTTACCGGCGGCAATCTCTTTATCGGCCTGTTTTGCCTGGGCCAGCGCATGCTCGCGGGTAACCGTAATCACGCACCGCAGTTTCGGATCGTAGCGTTGTATGCGATCGAGATAAATGTGTGTTAGCCGCTCAGAGCTTAGCGTCTTCATCTCTAACCAGCGCGAGAGTTTCGTCACCGGCGCAAAGGCAATTTCGTCATCTTTGGCAGCAAGCGGCCCTGGATCGGCTTTCGTACGAATAAATCGATCATGCGCAGGACCGGCTTTGTCGCCATCTAGCCTGGGGTTCCATTGCGTTGCGGGAGATAGGTTCGCCTCCAACGGCAGTTTGCGTGGCCCGGTGCGCCGTTCGAGCATAGCTGCCATCGAGGTGCTCCAACTCGTTGCGGCCATCTCCCGTTCTGCGACGCTCATCGAGAGTTGCATCAATTTCTCCGCTTCCGCGAATGTAGACCGCGATACTTCGGGGCCTACGGCGGGCGCAGTACCGAAAGTGGGCGGCGCACCGGGCGGCGGTGCTTCCGGCTTCGGTTGATCGGCTCGGTTCGATGTGGCAACGGCCAACAAGCCAAGTGGCGCTTTAATAAGGAATTGGCGGCGGAATGTCATGGTCACTCTCCATATTGAGAATCGAGCCACGAATCCGGCCATGGCCAGCATTGATGATACCCAAAAGCCAGGAATAATTCTTCCCTTCTTTTTGTCTAGCTATTTGCAAACGGGTGGGCGCCCCAAGACGGAGAGGCTAATCGTCGCTGGCATACGAACTTTGAGTTTTTGGATTTTTCTCACAATTCAGTCAGGCAGGCGATGTGTAAATTTCGAATTTTTACTTTGATTCACGGATCAGCCGCTAACGGGAAGTGCGTCAACGATTGACAAGCAAAAGGTCGCAGGACGGAGAACTACCAACAGGTTCAAGCGCCATTCAGTCTCTTGGCGAAAGTTGCGTAGCAGCAGCCGAACCATTTCGGCGAGCGAGTGATATGATTCGAACGTCCCCAATTTAAATGGAATGCCAACGTGACCCAGCACCTGAAAATCGACTTTGTTTCGGACGTATCGTGCCCTTGGTGCGTGATCGGCCTGTATGCGTTGAAGCGGGCTATCGCCAACCTTGGCGATCAGATATCCGTCGACATCCACTTTCAGCCGTTCGAATTGAATCCGCAAATGCCGCCTGAAGGGCAGGACATCACCGAGCACATCGTTCAAAAGTACGGTTCTTCGCCGGAACAACTCGCCCAAAGCCGTGAGGCGATCCGCGCCCGGGGCGCTGAATTGGGTTTCACGTTCGACATGGGCCAGCGTGCTCGCATCTACAACACCTTCGACGCGCATCGGCTATTGCATTGGGCCGAATTGGAAGGGCTGCAACTGGAACTCAAGCAAGCGCTGTTCAAAGCCTACTTCACTGACGGCAGAAATCCGAGCGATCATGCGGTGCTATTGCGTGTCGCCGCCGAGGTTGGGCTGGATAGCGCTCGCGCTGCGCAAGTGCTTGCGACAGACGAATACGCCGACGCGGTGCGGGCGCAAGAGCAGTTCTATCAGGGCAACGGCATACACGCGGTACCGGCAGTCATTGTCAATGAAAGACATCTGATCCAGGGCGGTCAACCGGTCGCAGCGTTCGAACAGGCGTTACGAAAAATTGCCGCAGAATCGCTATCGGCTAGCCGCTGATTGTAATTTTTTAAGTCTGCCGGCGGGAATAGGTTCTTGGCAATCCCCCCACCATCGTCAATGTCCGGATAAGCCCCGGAAACACCCCTCTATTTCCTCGATTGCCGCAACGCAAAATATTACAAGATAAGTCGTATTTTCTTTTCAGCCGCCAATCTTGACAAGCGCGATTTTGCACGAGCGAAGGCCACAAGACTTCCGCCGCAAATGAAGCCTCATGTGTTCCCGCCTCACTGGAGGGGAGCAATGGGGAGACGTCGAGAAACCGTCATCTGAACTGCGCTGCACGTTAACCGACAAGGAAGCTGAACATGAACCCCGGAAGAAAAGATCCATGCCCTTGCGATAGCGGGAAGAAGTTCCAGAAATGCTGTGGGCAAGATCGATTCGACGCGGCGTCTGCTCAGGCGACGCAGAAAAAGTCCGCAACTGCAGGGCCGAACAATTACGCGCGGCAACAAACTGTAGCGCCCGAGGAAATGGCCATGCTGGTCTCCTTGTTCAATACGGGGAGTTACGGGGAGCTGGAAAGCCATGCGCGCAAACTGATTAGACAGTACCGCTATGCGGGCTTTGCCTGGAAAGTATTGGGCGTAGCCCTGAAGAGCCAGGGCAAAGACGCGCTGGTCGCTTTGAAAAAAGCAACCGAACTGTTGCCCAACGATGCCGAATCGCACAGCAACTTGGCCCTTGCCCTGCAAGACCTGGGACAGCTTGACGCTGCCGTGGCGAGTTGCAGGCGAGCACTGCTGATCAGACCGGATTTCGCCGAAGCGCATAACAATCTGAGTAATGCCTTACGCGAACTTCGGCAACTGGATGCAGCAGCGGAGAGCTGCCGGCGCGCACTGGAAATCAAGCCTGATTTGGCGGAAGCCCATCATAGCCTGGGCGTGGTGCTGCGCAATCAAGGGTGCATCGCCGAAGCAGAAGTGAGTTGCCGGCGCGCGCTGGAAATCAAGCCCGATTTGTCCGGCGCGATCACCTTCATGGCCGAATTGCAGGCCGACAAAGGGAAATTCACCGAGGCGGAAACCTTATTCCGGCGCGCCATCGCGATCAAGCCGGAATCGCCGGAAGCCTGGGCGGGCATTGCAGGCATACGCAAAATGACCAACGACGACGGCGACTGGCTAACGGCCGCGCAAAAGATAGTCGAGAGCGCCCTACCGGCGCGGTCCGAAGCGTGCCTGCGTTATGCGATCGGAAAATATCACGATGACGTGAACGATTTCGAGCACGCATTTATCAACTACCAGCGCGCCAACGAACTTAGCAAACTGTATGGAACGAAATATAATCGGCAGCAGCAGACGCTGGCAGTAGATGTGCTGTCGAGCGTCTATGGCCGTGATTTGATACGCGGCGAACAGGCCAACGCCAACCCATCGGCGCGCCCGGTCTTTATCGTCGGGATGCCGCGTTCCGGCACTTCGCTGGCAGAGCAAATCCTGGCCTCGCACCCGGCAGTATTCGGTGCCGGGGAACTGGGATTCTGGAAAAGCGCATCGACAATCCATGCGCCATCTATGCTTAATGGCCAAGTCGACGGGGGAGTGCTCGGTAAACTGGCGGGCAATTACCTGAAGC
>PKWO01000514.1 GCA_003132085.1 Oxalobacteraceae bacterium
CGCTTCGGCCAAAAAACCATCTTCCTGTTCTCGGTTGCCGGCTTTACCGCTGCCTCGGTGTTGTGCGGTATTTCCGGTTCGCTGGCCCAGATCGTGGTGGCCCGCCTGTTGCAAGGCGTGTTCGGCGCGGCTCTGGTGCCGTTGTCGCAAGCAGTGCTGCTGGATATCAATCCGCGCGAGAAGCATGGTTCGGCGATGGCGGTGTGGGGCATGGGCGTGATGGTCGGGCCTATCCTCGGTCCGACCTTGGGCGGCTGGCTGACCGACAGCTACAACTGGCGCTGGGTGTTTTTCATCAATGTGCCGGTGGGAGCGATGGCTTTCTATGGCATCTGGAAGTACATCAAACCGGTGCCGGGTGCGCGCCGCATGCACTTCGACATGTTCGGCTTTGCTACGTTGAGCCTGGCCATCGGCGCGCTGCAAATGCTGCTGGACCGGGGCGAGCAAAACGATTGGTTCGCCTCGCTGGAGACGTGGATAGAGTTGGTCGCGCTGGTGCTCAGTTTTTCCTATTTCGTCGCGCACACGATGCTGACTCCGGTCAACAAGTCCTTTATCGACTATCACTTGCTGAAGAACCGGAACTACGTGACCGGGCTATTGTTCATCTTCATCGTCGGCATGGTGTTGTTCGCCACGCGCGCGCTGATGCCGACCATGCTGCAAAACCTGATGGGATATTCGGCCCAGGCCACCGGCCTGGTGACGGCGCCGGGCGGCTTGGGAACCATGCTGGCGATGCTGATCGTCGGCCGCCTGGTGGGCAAGGTCGATCTGCGGCTGCTGTTGGCGGCCGGCTTCGGCATCACCGCGTTTTCGTTGTGGCAAATGACTTCTTACACGCTGGTGCTGTCGCAAAGAGACATCGTCTGGCCGGGCGTGATTCAAGGCTTGGGACTGGGCTTGGTGTTTGTGCCGTTAAGCGCNNCGCAACATCGGCAGCAGCATCGGCATCTCGCTGGTGCAAACCCTGTTGGTGCGTAACACGCAAATCGCCCATGCGTCGCTGGCCGAACAGGTGAATATCGGCAATGCAGGTTTTCTCGACCCGGCGATCGCCGCTTTCTACAATCTTGGCAGCAGCGTTGGGTTGACCTCCCTGAACAATGAAGTCACGCGGCAAGCGGCGATGATCGCTTACCTCGACGATTTTTGGCTGATGCTGCTGCTGACCCTGCTGGTGATTCCGCTGCTGTTGCTGATCAGGCCGCCGAAGAAAGAGATCGTCCTCAGTATCGACCATGCCGCGATGGAATAGTCATATGAAAAATGCATTCAAGCCGGGGCCGACCCGCACCCGAATTCAAGCGCGGGTTTTACGCGCCGCACTTTTACGCGCCTCACGAACTGCGGCCGCATTGCCGGTTTGCGCGCTGCTGCTATGGCTGGCCGGTTGCGCCGGCATTCCGGCCGACCATGACGTGCTGCCGCAGCAAGACATGGCGCGCGCGCAGCACGCTGCAAGCATCAAGTTGGCGCGCGACGGCTGGCCGCAGGCGCAATGGTGGACCGGCTACGACGATCCGCAGTTGAACCGGCTGATCGCGCAAGCGCTGAAGGACGGCCCGACGCTGCAGGCTGCCGCAACCCGCATCGGTTCGGCGCGTGCCGTTCTCAAGCTCGACAGCAGCGAGCAGGGTCTGAATGTTGATCTCAACGCCGCGACCAATCGACAACGGTATTCCGCCAACGGGCTGTTCCCGCCGCCGATAGGCGGCGCCTACTACACCGAAACCACGCTGCAAGTGGCGGCCAATTACGACTTCGACTGGTGGGGGAAACATAGGGCCTCGATCGGCGCGGCGCTGGGCGAAGTCAACGCCCGCCGGGCTGAATACGCGCAAGCCGAGCAAACCCTGGCCGCGGCCGTCGCACAGAGTTACTTTACGCTGCAAGGCGGCTGGGCTCGTTTGGCCAATGTGCAAAACATGCTGGCGATCCAGCGCGAGTTGGTAGCGGACAAGGCCAAGCGCATTGCCCATGGCGTCGAGAGCATAGACGCCGAACGCATGGCGGAAGCGGATCTCGGCAATCTCAAGCAGCAAGCCGCGCTGCTGGAGACGCAAATCGCGCGCGAGCGCGAAGCATTGCGCGCATTGCTTGGCGCCGATGCGCAGGCACTGACCGATTTCAGCCCGCGACCGCTGCCGGTGCCGCCCTCTGCGTTGCCGGCCAGCCTCGGCATTGAATTGCTGGCGCGTCGCCCGGATTTGCAGGCGGCGCGCTGGCGGGTCGAAGCTTCGCTTGACCGGATCGAAGCGGCCCAGGCGGCGTTTTACCCGGACATCAATCTCGCCGGCTCGTTCGGTTCCGACGTGCTGTCGCTGGATCAACTATTCAACGCGCCCAGCCGCACCTTGTTCATCGGCCCGACATTGAGTTTGCCGTTGTTCGATAGCGGCCGCTTGAAAGCGAGTCTTGGCGTGGCTCGCACCAAGCACAATGAAATGATCGCCGATTACAACCAGTCGGTATTCAACGCGGTGCGCGACGTCGCGCAAGAAGGCGCCGGCCTGCAGGGTTTGCAACACCAGATCGACGAACAGGCCGCCACCGCCGCCGCAATCGACGCCGTATTGCGTAGCGCCCAGGCACGCTTCAAGCAAGGTCTGGCCGACCGCAGTGCGCTGCTCACCGCCGAACTGGCAACCAACAAGCAACAGGACGCCGGCTTGCAACTGAAGAGCCAGCTATTGCTGACAGACGTAGCGTTGAACAAGGCCTTGGGCGGCGGCTATCAGGCGCAGGCAAGCCAGCCCGGCACGGCGCTCGGCCGGTAATCAGAAAAACGGAACCAGACATGACAACAGAGAATCAACCCAATTCGCCGGCGAATTTGCAAGGCAACCCGCAGTCCAACCCGAACGGGCCGAAGCGCACTCATGTTTTGCTGGGCATGACGCTGCTATTTCTTCTGGCCGGCATCGGTTACGGCGTGTATTACAGCGAAGTGCTGACGCAACGCGAGGAGACCGACAATGCCTATGTCGGCGGCAATCTCATCACGTTGACGTCGCAAGTCACCGGCAACGTGCAGGAAATTCGCGCCGACGAAACGCAAATGGTCAAGGCCGGCGCCGAACTGATCAAGCTCGACCCGCTCGATGCGGACCTGGCGCTGCGCCAGGCCGAGGCGAAACTGGGCGCGACCGTGCGGCAACTGCGCGAACGCTATGCGAACGTCGCCCAATACGACGCCACGATCTTGCAGCGCAAACTGACTCTGCAACAGGCCGAAGACGATCTGGCGCGGCGCGCGCCGCTGGCTGCTGACCATACGTTGTCCACCGAAGATGTCGCGCACGCGCGCCAGGCGGTGGCGGAGGCGAAGGCTGCGCTGGCGGTGGCCGTCAGCCAAGCCGACGCGGTACGCTCCAGCGTGACCGGGGTCAACTTGGCCGAGCACCCGAGCGTACTGGCCGCCAAAGCCGACTTCGTCCAGGCCTGGCTGGCGATGCGGCGCAATGCGATTCTGGCGCCGGCCTCCGGCTATGTCGCCAAGCGCAGCGTGCAGGTGGGCGCGCACGTGACGCCGGGTACGGTACTGATGGCCATCGTGCCGCTCGACCAGTTATGGGTGGACGCCAATTTCAAGGAATCGGAATTGCAAAATCTTCGGGTCGGCCAAGCGGTCAGGATCGAAGCGGATATTTACGGCGGCAAGGTCGAATACCACGGCCGGCTGGTCGGCCTGTCGGCAGGAACCGGCAGCGCTTTTTCACTGCTGCCGGCGCAAAACGCGACCGGCAACTGGATCAAGGTCGTGCAGCGAGTGCCGGTACGGATTGCGCTCGACCCGAAAGAACTAACCGATCATCCGCTGCGCATCGGCTTGTCTACGGTGGTGACGGTTGACACCCATCATCGGGACGGGCCGGTTCTCGGTGCGGCTATGCCGGCGACGCCGGTGTATGCGACGCAGTCGCTAAAGCAGCCGATTTCGGATGCGGATGCGATTGCAGCGCGCATTATTGCGACGAATCTGGCGCAGTGAGTGAACAAAATGCGGATAGCGTGCGCTAGCGCACAGTAACGATAGCCGCGCGGGAATATCGTATAGCTGCAGGAGTAAAACGTACTACCGGGATGTTGTTCAAACGTGTGCCCAGCAGCAAGTCGGTCGCCTCGGAAACCGCCACAAAATGCGCAACCGTTGGATCGATATCAGGCCAGTTGCGTGGATGCAGGTTACCGTGAGATTGTCATGACACAGGCAAAGCAACCGTCAAAGTATGTAGTGCGCAAGTATCTGGAGCGTCGTTCGCAGTCGACCAAACCGCCCCCTTCTCTTGACGAGATCCGGCGTCAACTCGGTTGGCAGCTATTGAGGATCGACCGTTCGGGTTGATAGGCGGCGGGAAAATCGGCCCGGCCGCTTGCGTCCGGCCGGATGGAGGCGGTCAGCGACTCTTTGATTTATTGTCTTTGATTTATGCGAGCGCGGATAATTTCGTGCTTGCTCACCGGAAATTTCGGTATTTCCTCTCAAAAATACGTCATGTAGCGTGTTGTAACTAGTTTTTTCAAACGTTTCCAACAGCCAATTTTCCCGCACTATTTTTCATTTTCCGGTACCTTGCATCTGACCGTATTTTCATAGGCAAATCGACGATTTCCGCGACCCGCCGGCACTACGGTTTTCAAGCAAATCAACACACCAAATTTATAGCCTTCCCGCAACATTAGAATAAATGTTCTAATAAAATTCTGTGGACCAAAAATCAATTGCATTAATATTCATCCGGTAGCACAACGACATTGGTGTATTAGCAACATTCACTGCCTCAACGAGCGCCGCCTGGTTGCAGAGACGACAGCCAGACGTCGCGAAATTTTTTTAAAAGGAAAATATAGCAAGCGCTCGCTTGGCATGAAAAACCCATCAGAAATTAGTTCAATAATTGGAGACTTAAAAAATGAAACTGATCAAAAAACTCGCACTCGCTGCCGCTCTGTCCTCTTTCGCCATGGCCGCTTCGGCAATGGACCGGATCCAAGACGCTGACCTGAGCCAAGTCAGCGGCCAAGACGGCGTGTCTATCGCCGCCAACCTGAACGTAAGCATCGACTCGTTCAAATATAGCGACACCGATACCAACGGCGGTTCGGTAAGCTTCAACAATATCGCGGTCACGGGCACGATTGCCGCAACTTTGGACATCATCAACAATTTGAGTTTCAATGGAACGGTCCTTAGCGGCGGAACAACTTTGGGCGAAGCAACCACCGTGCTTGGTGTGACTGGCGGCGCCGGCCTCACGGCGTTTGCGCCTGCTGGCGATGTCGTCAAAATCGCGATTCCGAATGTAACCACTGACACCACTCATCAGTTGAACGTCTCGGTCGGCAGCATGACAATGGGTCACTCGACCGCGTCATTCGGTGCCATCGCCTTGAACAACATCCAGTTGCAAGGCACCACCGCCTACATCTGGGCTCACTAATCTTCGGCCTCTCTGAGGCTGCGGTTTAATCCAGATAGACAACGGCCCCCGACATATGTCGGGAGCCGTTTCTTTTGGCTTCCCGCACTGCTGCAAGCGCCATATTTTTTGGTGCCGGACGCCTTTACGGCATTCACTTTGAACCGTCAAAATCATGAGCCTGACCCGTCTCGGTCTTTTCCTGTCGACCTCCGCAAGCGCCGCACTACTGTGCATCGGCACCGNNAAGCCGGTTGAATTATCCGAGCAAGAGCTGGCTGCGGTCTGCGGCCAGGGCTTGGTCACGTTAGCCAACAGCAGCCTTAACGGTCTCGACTTTTCGACGATCACGCTCAATGCGGACGTCACGATGAGCGCGAATTTCAAGAATATCGTGCTGGGGCAATACACCGCCACCGCCAACAATGGCAGCGGCGCCGACATCAACATACCACTGCTTCAGTTCGGCCGCAGCGACGGCGCGACCGCGCAAAAAGTAGTGCAAATCACCAATCCGTATGTCGAATTTATCTACAATAATGCGGCGGGTGCCGGCAACAGCCAGGTGGTCGGCATGCGCTTCGGCTTCGAGGGCATCGCCGGCGACGTCGGCTTGCTGATGTCGTCGATCAGCGGTTCGTTGCAGATCGACGGCGGCGCTGCCGGCATACTCAGTTCCAACGGCCAGCGTTCGGCCAGTGCTTGCGCCACGCCTACTTCCTGCCTGGCCTTATCGCTGATCGGCGGTGTGACCGCCGGCAATACAACAGGCGCCAGCCGCGACTTCTGGATTTCAGTGCTATCGAAGCCGGTGCAGTTCGCGGCGCAAGCAGGCCTGTCGCAACCGAATATTGCCCAAGCCGGGGTATGGCTGAACTGGACCGATCGCCTGACCGCGCTCAATACCAGCGGCGTGCCACCCCCCAATGTGGCGTACGCACTGCGCCGCCACTAACCCATGGAGCACACGCCGATGAACAAGAGACGGGGGCTGGCGCGCCACTATGCACTGTTGGTGCTGTGTTGGATCGCTGCAGCGGCAAGTGCGGCTGCCGGCGCCGCCGACATGCTGCCGCTCAGCGACGCAGCACTGGCGGACGTACAGGGCCGCGACGGACTCTCCTTCGCGGTCAAGCTGAATGCAAACGTCGGATCGGCCACGCTCGGCGTCGCCGACTCGGCCGGCAATCCGGCCGCGATGAACTTCAATAATCTCGCCGTCACCGGCGTGATTGCCGGCACCGTGGATGTGATGTCCGGCACGCCGGGTTCGCCCGATTTTGTCAACTGGGCGTTTCCCAATATCGGCGGCACCAATAGCCTGCAAATCGGCTACGACTTGGTGGTCACCGCAAACGGCAGCAGCTTGGGCACCAGCATCATGTTCCAGAATCTGGCGTTCAACGGCAGCAGCATGCAGTGGACTACCTCCAGCGCCAACGGCGGCGCGACCTTTGGCCTGGCTCTGAACATGGCGATCGACAATGTGTGGCTGCAGCCGAACGGGCGCGGCAATAGCAGCGGCCAAATGAGCGTGAGCGGCATCAAACTTGGCGCGGCCGGCAGTACCGGGACGCCGTGGGTGATCGCCGACGTCGCCGCACAGCCCGGCATACTCAACGCGGTCACCGATGCCGGCGGCAACACGAATGTTCAATTGGGCATCGGCTGGCCGACCGCGCCCGGCACTGCACCAACCGGCAGTCTGCAGATCGACAACATGACGTTCTCCACTCCGGGTGGGAACGTAAATCTCGGCGCCAGCAGCATCGGCTCGATGCAGATCCAGTATCTGAACATCAAGTTCAAATCCTGACCACCACGCTACGCCCGATAAATATAAAATTGAAGAGACAACATGACGCGCATGAATTGGAACAAGGTGTTTCGACGGCCGGCAGCGGACGTGGCGCAAGGGCCGGCGTACCACTCGCCTATCGCCAATAGGCTGGGGCGGAGCGCGGGCGCCACGCGTGAACTCCGATGCTGATGTTATTGGCGACCCTGGTGGCAATCGCGATTTCGGGATCGGCGATGTGGTCGACGCACGCGCCGCTGGACCGACCGAAAGACCAGTTCGAGTTGCAAGAGGCCAGCGTCGGCGGCGGGCCGATCACGCAGTCCGTGCGAATGGAGCCATACTCGGAATTGAAGTATCGCCATATCGTCCATCAGGCATTTGACTACAGTTGCGGCTCGGCCGCATTGGTCACGATTCTGACTTACGACCTGGGCTTGACCGTCACGGAACAGCAAGCGATGGAAGGCATGCTGGAGCATGGCGAAAAAGAAAAAATCATCGCCCGGCGCGGCTTTTCTTTGCTGGACATGAAGCGCTACGTTGCGTCCCTCGGTGTCGATAGCGCAGGCTTCCGCGCGGAAATGAGCGACTTGCCGACTCTGGAGCATCCGGCGATAGTGCCGATCGACTTCGGCGGCTCCAAACATTTCGTGGTGTTGCGCGGCGTGCGCGACGGCTTGGTGTACATCGCCGATCCTTCGGCCGGCAACATCGTGTTCTCGCTGCAGAAGTTTGCAACGCTGTGGGACCGCAATACGCTATTTATCGTCTATCCGCCGAAAAACCGCACCACGCCAAACCAGCTTGCGTTGTCGGACCAGGAACTCGGCGTAACCGACATGGACCGCGTCAAGGACCGGGCCAATCTTCAGCCTTTAAATAACGCGCTGCAGATGGAACGCCTGATCAACGGTTATGGCGGGATATCGATACGCCGTCAATGAGCGTGCAACAGGCAGCTTGGCAGTCATGCGCCGCCAATACATTTTTCTACAAGGAGCTTTCATGAAGTTACATGCATTATTGGGTTTGATTGCGGCAGCGCTGGTCATGCCGGTCTATGCGCAAGATCCGGTCGCGCCGCCTGCCGCAGCCGATAGCTCAACCGCTAGCGCTGCTGCAGCGCGCGAGGCGCTTGGCAAACAGGCGAGCGACACCGACCAGACCACGCAGATGCTGAAGCAGACGCTCACCGCGGTGGATAAGGACTATACGTTGATCAAGCGCGGCAGCTTTCAATTGATTTACGACCTGAACTACACCTACATCGGCCAGGAGAAAATCAATACCGACCTGGCGTCCGGCACCGCTACGCTGTTTAGCATCGAGAACGAAAATTCTCACGCGATCACCAATACGTTCTCGCTGGACTACGGGCTGCGGGACAATCTGACCGGCAACTTGACGCTGCCGGTGGTGAGCAAATATTCGCAGACGGCGACCGTAGACGGCGTCTCGAACACGGTGGGCGATATCAGCCTGGGTGCCCGGTTTCAACCGTTTGAGGCGCAGCGCGACAAGCCGTCGATGACGGTCACCGGCACCTTGCGTCTGCCTACCGGCACCAGCCCTTTCAAGGTCATTGCGGGCAGCGGCCTGGCGACCGGCTCCGGCGTGACCGCACTGAGCGGCGGCTTGAACGTGAATCAAATTGTGGACCCGGTTGCGCTATTCGGTTCGCTGAACCTTACCTACAGCCTGCCGGCCAAACACTTGAGCCAAGTGCTCAACAGCAGCGTGCTGACGCAAGTCAGGCCCGGCACCAGCGTGGGTTTCGGCGCCGGTTTCGCTTACGCGCTGTCGTATACGATCACGACCTCGTTCTCGTTCCAGGAGTCGATCGCCGCCGGTTCCAAGCTTGCTTTCGCCAACGGCACCAATGCCACCACCGACACCCAGGCGTCCGGCATCTTGAGCATCGGCATGGGCTATCGCCTGTCGCCGAAGACCACCATCAACACCTCGGTAGGAATCGGCTTGACCGCCAATTCTCCGAATATGACGATAGATGTGACGATGCCCGTGTCGTTTTGAGTGGACGAAACCGCAATGGGGATATCTAGAACTGCGGCCAGCAGGGCGCAGCTCTGGCTGTTCGCGGGTTGCCTGCTCAGCATCGGCGCCGTACCGTCGGCGCGGGCCGAGTTGACGGATAACCTGTTGGTCAGCCCGACTGCCATGTCGCTCGGCAATGCGGTAACCGCAGACCCGCCCGGCATTGAGTCGATCCACTTCAATCCGGCCGGTTTGGCGCGCATGACCGGCGATACCCGTACCGATAGCTTTTTCGTGGCATCGGTTCGCAATAGCGACGCGCTGGAGGCCGCACCGGATCTCGACATCGGCGGCTTCAAGGGCGACCCCCTTAGTGGCACCAGTTCCGGTCCCGGGCGGCAGGCCCTCTACATACCGATCGTCGGCTTGCTGCATTTTCGGCTACCGGGGGTTGCTCTTCCGTCGATAGGCTTCACCTTCAACCAGCCCGGCTCGCCATTTACGTTCGGCACTTTGGCCTATGTGCCGATGGCTTATTCTCTTGACCGCACCGCGAACCCGAATGATCCGGGTCGTTTCGACGGCGCACTGGTGGATATTCAGCGCCTGGTCTACCTGTCGCCCTCGGTAGGCTACAAAGTATCGGACACGCTGCGAGTCGGTGTTTCCGTGCCGATCACCTACGCGTCGATCGCGATCAATACCGATATGCGTTTTCCCAACAAGTTGCTGGGCACGATCGGCCAATTGCAACAAGGCTCCTGCCCAAGCGGTAACGGCACGGTCTTCGACACTTTGCTGTTCGGCTTATGCGGCGGCGGCCCGGCCGGGATGCTTAACCCGTTCCAAAAAGCGGCCAACTTCAATGTGGAGATGACCGCGCCGTTCGACCCGACCATCAATCTCGGCGTGTTGTGGGAACCGACCGACTGGTTTGCGCTGGGCGCGGTTTACCAGAGCGGCACCAAGAGCATATACCACGGCACCTATCAGTTCGCTACGGACCCCATGGTGCGTCAGTTCGCCAGCGGCCTGAATGCCAGTTTGCTCGGGCCGATTTTGGCCGCCACAACAGGCTTGCCGTCGCAGATCCCAGCGGTGCAGAGCGGCAATGTGATCTCATCCATTCCATACCCGTCACGGGTGCAACTCGGCGTCAAGTTCAAGCCCGTCGACTTCCTGCAATTCAATATGGACGTGAGCTACGCCGACTGGTCGAAATGGAACTCGCTGACGCTGCAATTCGACCAAAACGTCAATTTACTGGAGTTGGCGCATATCTTCCGTATCTCCAATTCGACGCAGCTTACGTTGCCGCTGGGTTTTCGCAGCGTGGTGAATTACGGTTTCGGCATGCAGGCGCAGGTCACCGACAAACTGGCGGTGCGCGTCGGGTATGAGCCGCGCAAGAGTTCGATACCGGGGAATCAGCTTTCCCTTATCACCCCGTTGCCGGATACCAAGCTCTACGGGCTCGGATTCCAGTACAAGTTCGATAGCGGCGGCTCGCTCAATGTGGGCGCCAGCTACATGAAGGGTACCTTCAACGTACCGGCCCGCAGCGATTGCAATCTGAATTGCGATGGTTTCTTTAATCTTATATACAACCCCTACGCCGCGATGAAGGTTTCCGGCGATCTGATCGTGCGCTACTTCGGGTTAAATTACACCCGTCCATTCTGACCGGGCAGCCATCTACTGAGAAATCCAGGATCACGTTTTATTTTTTCCCCAACTTAAGGAGCCCTTTCATGTTCAGATTTGCCGTTGCCGTTGCCGTTGCCGTCATGACGATGGCCGTTGCCGCAAGCGCACAAACCGCCATTTCGCCGGCAAAAGAAAAACTGGTGCAGCGCGTATTGCAGTTGTGGCACGTGGAAAACGTCGGCCTGTTGATGCTGCAAGAGCCGGTTGCCGAATCCTTGCGGCAGTCGCGCTCGTTAATGCAGGGCCGCGCCTCAACCGAGCGGCAAGAAGCCGCGATGAAAGACATCAACGAAGACGCAAGGAAATTCTTTGAGGAGGCCACCCCGGTGGTGAGCGCCAGCGCGCAAAAATTGATTCCGTCGACTGTGGCGCCGCTATTGGCGGAAAAATTCACCGAGGAGGAATTGCGCCAGATCATCGCGATTCTGGAGTCCCCGGTAAAGAGCAAATTTGAAGCGCTGATTCCGCAGATGCAAAAGGCGTTGGGCGAAAAGATCGCGGCCGACACGGCCGCAAAGATCAATCCCAAGCTTGAAGATTTGAAGCAGCGCATCGGCTTGCGCATGCGCGCAGCCATTACGCCCTAACCAATAACGGTTAATGCGCTTTCAGCGTCACCGTAGTGCCGGCCAAATTGATGCCCTTGATGTCTATGCTGCCGAAGCTCGGACCGGTGCTGCCCGTGACGCGGATGTTTTGGAAACTGATCTCGCCGATCGAACTCGGCATGCTGAGAGATATCGAGCCATCCTTGTTGATTACGGCCGCCGCGTTCGCGGGGTCGTAGACGACGTCCTTGATCGTGGTTTTCGCATCCAGCAATAGCAGCAGCGGATTCATCAACTTGGCCAGGTTGGCCAATAGCTCCGGCCCGGAGGGCGGCTGCGGCATCACATGGAGTGAGGTGCTCAGGCTATTCTGGCTAGCCAGGCTGTTGGTAAATTGTTTGCTCAAATTGAGCCAATCGTCCAACGTGTCGTTCAAAATTCCTTGTCCCGATATATCGGAAAGCTCTTGCTCGGTCAGCACCCGCAAACTGTTTTGCCGTTGCGACGCCGACGACGTCTGAGTCGAAATTTGCGTGACAGGCGCCGGCGCGGCAGTTGCCGCATAAGTTTGTATCGGCGCCAGCAACACGGTCGCAATGGTCGCCGCAAGCCGGACATTGCGCTGCTTGCGCAGCATGCGTTGAATTTGGCGCTGCGTAATGACGTTCCACTCGACGAAAATGTCGCCGAGGCGTTGGCCCGTTTTCCGCTGGTAATCGATCGCGTCGGCCAGTTGTTGCTCGGAGATCAGCTTTTTATTGACCAGCAACTGACCGAGCAAAGACTTCTGATGACCTTGTTTAATCCATTCCATAGTATCCGCCGGTTATTAAGAATGAAGGAGGCACACGTTCTAGTCTCATCTTACAAGCATTAACCATCTGCAACAAATTTATTGATGATTGCGGTCGTCGGCTGTTGCTCAAAAGATTCAAATGAACTGGATCGGTTGTCATGATGAACCTGGTTATCTCGTCACCACACGCTCGCGCAATGCTTCCAAGGTGCGCGGCAAGCTTATCTTGCTCAGCGCGTCGACGACCCAGCCAAGGCCGTACGGAACCGGCCCCGGATCAGCGTATACATAGTATTTGACCAAGGTTTTATTTTTGTTTTCCGGGTATGGCGTCAGCCGCCAATAACCGGATGTGTCGGCGATCGTTTCACTCGGTTCCAATCCCCCCCAAGGCACCAATTTCCACGAAAGTTGACAAAATTGTCGGGTAATAGCCGACTCCATCTTCAATCGGTATTTCTTTGTTTTCCCGAGCGGCAATCCAAGCGTCATCTCGATCAGCGTATAGTCGTCGGACGAAAAAACGACCCTGGTTCTCTCGGTATTCGGCATGAATTGCGGATATTCAGGATAATCCATGATCACCGAACAGAGCTTCTGTAGCGGCGCATTCATGATTGTGGCGGCAACAAATGTCTTCCCGGCCATTGCCGGGTCGCTCAAATCGGCAATCGCAACGTGGGTCTCCGATACCGCGCTCATGTCGAGGTCTTGCGGCATAACCGTTTGTGCAGTCGCCAGCTCGCAAATAGTGAGCAGCAATGTAGTGAGCAGCAATGTAGTAAGAAGTTTGTTGGCCGACATGAAGATGGTCTGTTTATATTGGTAAAACCGCAATTGCGTGAAGATTGCGTCGGTTTGCTAAGGAATCGCGGATCAAATCGATTTCCACGAGATCGGCGGCGCAGCGCGAATTTTTTTGTTGGGCTACGCGATACAGAACGCTGTCACATTAACGGTCAACCATGGGTTTCCCTATGATAATCACTTTTCCTGAGGATGTGTAAGACGACGTTTGAGTCCAAACAACACTTTTGGGTTGACGAACCGCAATTTTTGCCGGAATGCGTAAACGTTCGTCCAAGGGCCGACTTTTCCGCGATAATGGGGGCGAAACTGTTTACCGCCCTCCACCCTCTAATTGGATTGAATTGGATTGCACATGATCAAACAAAACTACGCGTTCGAGAAACGTCAAAAAGAAATTGCCAAGAAACAGAAGAAGCAGGAAAAACTGCAGCAGAAGACCGCTGTTCAAGGCGAGCGAACCGAGCATGAACAACCTGCACCGGCTGATGACAAAACTTCGCTTCCGGAACAAGCAGGGTCTGGCAGCGGCACCGAATCCTAATATATTTCGAGTACAACGATTTCAGACGGCCCGAATGGCGCTGAGTCTTCGTGACCTTTGCGCTGCGGCAGCGTAATGATGGAGTTGTGCCGATACGCTCGCTACCCCCTTGGCTGCGATGCGTTTTCAGGGTTTTGCAGTCAATTCTTGACTTGCAACGTTGCGGGACGGTGCCCGACTTTTTGCTTCCAGATCGACACAGACAATGGACTTCACGCGGCCAAGGCAGCCGGGCGCCGCCAAACGGTGGTGCACTGAGGCCGATAAAGAACGGATTGCCGCGCTCAGGAAAATGGGTCTGCGGTCGAATTACTTCTTGGCCGGATTCATGCAATAAGGGAAACAGGATTCCGATATCTTTGAATAACCGAGAGGAATGAGCACCGGCGCCAGCACAATGCCGAATATGAAAAACAGCCCCTCGCTGGTGACAATGATCGGTGATATCAGCGTTTCGGCTGCCTTTTCGCCGCTTGACGGTTCGTAAGCGACCTCGATTGCATACGTCTTATTCAATTTCTGAGCGACTGCATTTTTTTCAAAGTCGCCGCTGAGGAACCGCGTACCGCCTATTTTTCCCGATAACGTAAATCGGCCGGCAGCGTCGGGTTTAAAGCCGGCGGAAATCGCATCGCTACCGTCTTTCTCCGACAAGTTATTTGCAATTTGCAGACTATATAAGCCGGTAACCGCGCCGTTTTTATCGACATAAAAATTCGACAGCGTACCGCTCACCTTGCTATGAAACGGGAGTTCCAGCGTTTCGACCAACTCGACCGGCGCATCGAAAACATAGTGGTATTTTTTACCGATGAATACGATCTTCTGTTTGTCTTGTGAAATCAATACCGACGACACGCTTTCGGTGTAGATATTGCCTGCCTTAATTGCAGGGCTGACGCATCCGGACATGATCGCCGCGAGTCCGGGCGCTCCGCTAAATAGAAACCATCTGCGCGCATTATTCATATTTTTGCAGTTCCAGTGTAAAACTTCCAGGGAGCCCGAATTGACTTGCCATCTTGTTCTTATCTTCCGCAAACCGCGCCGGCATTCGGTTTGTCGTGACGACGCATACTGATTCGGTGCGCTGAATCGCGAAAATTTCTGGTTGTAGCGCGTCGCTCGGCATTCACTAAAACGCAGAAGCAAACGAGCGCTCTTATTGTGGTTTTACAATCCAGCCAGTGTATGGATGGCATGTGTATTTGTCAATGAATAGCGTCTTCCAATCGCATATCATCAATTACGAAACACTACGCCGGTTTTTCCGCAAACTGCGTTGCAGCCCCTGCAAATAGAGACCGCGCGCCACCAGTTTCCATGTCACCATGCGAACGATGCGCGCAATGTCGACCACCGGCCGGAAATGGCTGGCGCGGGCTTGCGGCATGTAGATCGCCGAGATCGAAACCGGCAAGCTGGTGATGCCCCGGCGCCCTGCCTCGATCAATATTTCGCTCTCAAACACGAAACCCGACGAGCGGCGATGGGCGACCTTGACTTGGTCCAGCAGATTGGCCGGATAGATGCGGAAACCGGATTGGCTGTCGTTGATCGGATAGCCGGCCGCCCACGAGATCCAGAAACTGGCGAAGCGGTTGGCGTTGTAACGGGCACGCGGGATATTCGCCTTTTCGTGCAGACGCGAGCCGATGATGATGGTGTTCGGGCTTTGCCGAAAGTAATTCAACAGCCGTGGAATATCTTCCGGCAAATGCTGACCATCGCCATCCAGCGTCACGATGCCGCTGATCGCCCGCTTGCGGGCTTCTTGCATGCCATCCCACAGGCTACGGGCTTTGCCCTGGTTGGCGGCGTGGCGCAGCAGCGTGATGTCCAGCCCTTCCAATGTCTGGGCGGTGTCGTCGGTCGAGCCGTCGTCGACGACGATCACATGCCTGATCTGGCGCAGCGTGCGCTCGACCAAATCGCGGATCGTGCGCGACTCGTTATAGGCTGGGATGACCACTGTGATATCGTCATTGCTGCGGTCGTCGCTTGCTTGTGTCGTCACGCCATCGCTCCATTTACCGAAATGATTTGTCCCGAAATATACGATGCCTCGTCGGAAGCCAGGAAGCGCACCAGGCCGGCTACTTCCTCAGGGCGGCCGGCACGCCGCATCGGTACCATTTGCTTGATTGCGTCCGGCGAAAAAACGTCGGCGCTCATCGGCGTCGCGATGATGCCGGGCGCTACCGCGTTGACCGTGATGCCGCGCGTCGCCAGTTCCAGCGCCAGCGACTTGGTGGCGCCGTGCAAACCGGCTTTGGCTGCGGCGTAGTTGGCTTGCCCGCGATTCCCCATGACGCCGGCAATCGACGACATATTGATGATCCGGCCCCAGCGGGTTGCCATCATCGGCAGCAGCAAAGGCTGAGTCACATGGAAAAATCCGTTTAGCGAGACCTCGATCACGCGATGCCATTGGGCGCCATCCATGCCGACCATCAGCGCATCGTCGTGGATGCCGGCATTATTGACCAGCACCTGAATCGGGCCGTCTTCCAGCAAGATTTCCAGTGCGCGCTTGGTCTGCTCCAGGTCGCCGACGTCGAAACCGACCGCGCGCGCGGCTTGCCCCGCCGAGCGCAGCTCGGCGGCGAGGTTTTCAGCCGCATCCACATTGCGGTTGGCATGCACGATCACCTGCATGCCTTCGGCCGCGAGGCGGCGGCAGATGGCGGCGCCGATTGCGCCGCTGCCGCCAGTAACCAGCGCGCGCCTCATGCGGACATTCCTTCCAGCACCACCGCGACGCGCCCTTGCATCAGCGCGCGTCCGCCGGCCGACAGGCTGAACGCGTAGATCGAACGCCCGCTTTCGCTGATCAATTGTTCGGCATCGATCAGCAGATCGGCCTCAAGGTCGTCCAGTCGATCCACCGTCCACGTCACGTCCTTGGCGTTGGCCAGATAGCCGACGGCGGGCGCGCCGAACGCCGGGTTATCAGCGGACATCTTATCGGCGGCCATCAAGCCGCCATGCACGGCGATCGCCTGTGCCGCGTATTCGATCCCGCATACCGCCGGCAGCCCGAACTCGCCGCGCAGCGGGTGCAGAGGATTGCGATGACCCGATGCGCGGCAGCGGATGCGGGTGTCGTCCCACGATACGACCGCATCCAGCAGACACATGCCGCGCTGGTGCGGTATCAGGGAGGGGATGTCGATTTGCGTCAGCATGCGGTTGCCTTGACGACCAGTGTCTGGTCTAGGTAATCCAGATAGATTGTTTGCCCGTTCGGCGCGGCGAGCGCTGCCAGCAAGGGCAGCGCGCGGGCCGCCGGGTTGCTGGCAAAGGATTCCGGCAGCCAGGCCGGCATGGCGCTGGCCGGCTGGTGCTGCGCCAGCGCAATCTGCAGGCGCGCCAAGCTGTGTATCGTGCGCTCGCGTGTCAGCAGCAGCGTTGCCGCGCAATCGATGGCAATCGGACGCAATGCATGGAACGGCTCTTGAAAACGCACGTCGGACGCCGTCAGCAAACTATCGATGCCTTCCTCTGCGACCTGGGCTGCGGCTTCCAACAAGCCGGCGGCGAAGCTTTCGTCGAATGCGCTCAGACAGGTCGAACCCTGTTTCATGCCGGTTGCAATGCTCCAGTATCCGGCACTGGCGTTATGCACCGAATTGGCGAAACGGGTCGGCGAGACATCGGGAACCTCTTGCGCCAGACTTTCCATGATGTGGGTAATAACCTGGCAATCGCCATCCGAACTGCTGAATACGCAAGCAAGTTGACGCGGCGTTTCGGCCGCACCTTGTTGCGCTGTTTGCATTGCCTGTTGCGCGGCGCCGAGCGCCAAGCGGGCGGAGGCGATGCAGCGCCGCCGTTCGGCCGCAGGCAGAATGTCGGGCGTGGTCGGCGGCACTTCCTGCCATACGTAAGGTGTTTCGCCGCGCAGGATGGCGCGTGCTTGCGGCCATCCGGTCAATCCGGGCGCGATCAGGCCGACGCTTTCGACGAACAGGTCAATCATGGGCGTGCTCGCGAGAAAAGCAGGCTGCAATTATTGCCACCGAAGCCGAACGAATTGCTGAGCACATGGTGCACGGCGGTCGCACTGGTTTGCCGCACAAAATTGGCTTTTAGTTGCGGATCGATCTCGGTGGTGTTGCTGCAGCCGGGAATGAATCCGTGGCGCAGGCATAAGGCGCTGATGACAGCTTCCATGATGCCTGCCGCCCCGAGCGTGTGGCCGGTCGCTCCCTTGGTTGAACTGCAGCGCACGCCAGGGCCGAACACCTCCAGCATCGCCAGGTCTTCCGCCGCATCATTGCTGCGCGTGCCGGTGCCGTGCAGATTGACGTAGTCGATTTGCTCCGGTTTCAATTGCGCGGTGTCGAGCGCGGCACGCATTGCCTGCGCCGCGCCTTGGCCCTGCGGATGCGGGGTCGACATATGGTACGCATCGCTGGATTCGCCGTAACCGGCAAGCGTAATTTCACTGCTTTCGCGCTTTTCCAATAGCGCAAAACCGGCGGCTTCACCGATCGAAATGCCGTTGCGCGACGCATCCCACGGGCGGCACGGTTGGGCTGAGACCAATTCCAGCGAGGTAAAACCGTACAGCGTGGTCAGCGACAACGAGTCGACGCCGCCCACCACTACTGCATCGCACAAGTTCTGGCGCAGGAAGCGGGCGGCGCCGGCAAATACTTTCGCGCTGGACGAGCAGGCGGTTGAAATCACATGACCGGGGCCGCGCAAGCCCAGCCGTTTGCGTACAAAATCGGCTAATCCAAACAAATTGTGTTGCTCGCGGTAACGTACGGTATCCGGCCATGCGCCATTTCTTTGATAGGCCCGATAGGCTAGTTCGGTTTCCAGGATACCCGAGGTCGACGTGCCCAGGATTACGCCCACGCGATGCGCGCCATACGCTTCCTTGGCACGCTCGACCGCGTCGATGAAACCGTCTTGCCGCAAGCCCAGTTGCGCGAGACGATTGTTGCGGCACGCATAGTCAGCCAACTCGGCGGGAAGTTGTTCTTCTTCGACGCCGTCGACGCGGCCGATCCAGGTATCGATGGGCGCGGCCTGGAAATCATTGCGGCGCAGACCCGATAGCCCGGATTGCAACGCATCCAGGGTTGCGCTGACGCCGGTTCCCAGCGCGCTGGTGGCGGTAAACGCCGATACATATAATGGTGGCGGCACGATCAGTTCACCGTATGGTTAGGGTTAGGTTCAGCCAGCAGGCAGGCACAGCCCAGGCAAAGCAGCGACCCGAGCGCGACGGTTTGCCCAATGGCGTGCAACACCGGTATTCGGGACAGCATCAGCGTGCCGAACGACAAAAAGGTCGTCAGACTGCATATTACCAGCGACAAGTGATTGCGCCGCGTATCGTCATCGCTACGCTCGCGACGATTGAAGAAAAGCGCATAGTTCAAACCGATGCCGATCACCAGCAGCAGCGCCACCAGATGAAACAGCGTCAATTTCTCGCCGCGCAGGATCGTGATTGCCACGCACATCGTGGCGCCGGCCAATACCGGGTAAAGCACGCTGGCCGCCGCGCGCACCGAGCGCAAGCTGACTAGCAACAGCAGCGCGATCAACAGGATGCCCAGCCCGGACAGCCGCAAGGATTGATTCCGGTAGCCGTTGATCAGGCGGCTGGTGTCGTCCTTCAGGTCGATTGCGGCAATGCCCTTGGCTTTCAGTTGTTCGATTGCTTGTTGCAGCCGCGCGGTATCGCTGACGCCGCTTAACGTAATCAATGCAATTGCGCCCTGACGGTCATGCAATAACAGCGACTGCACTTTCAAGCCGATTGCGCTGCCGCGCAAGTCGTCAGCCACGACTGGGGCCAGCCGTTTGCTTGCCGCGACATCGCGCAGGAAAGCCTGGAAGGCGTCGTCGCGGAACGGCAAGCCTGCCATCGCTTGCCGCAAGTCGCTTTGCAGCAATGCTGCATCCGGCAGCGCCGCTTGCCTTTGCCTTTGCAACGCCTGGCTCGGCAGGTAATGCGCGGCCATATCGAAGCCGCCGATGATGCCTTCCTGCACCATGCGTTCCAGGTCGGCTTGCAGCAGCTCGCTGTTGCGCAACGCCTGTTCAGTGTCGGATCCGCTGGTCATCAGCACATGGCGAATGTCAGGCGCACCTAACTGGCTGCGCAATTGTTGGTCGAGTTGCTTGGCATCTGCGGAGACCGGGCTCAAGCTGCCGAGGTCGTCG
>PKWO01000070.1 GCA_003132085.1 Oxalobacteraceae bacterium
TCTTTCAGGATGTCGTTCAGCTTGGCACTTGGCGCACTGATCTCGGTGCCCTGATAGTTGCCGCCGTTGGAAAGTACTTTCAAATCCTTGGTCAGTTCCTTGCGGCTTTCGTCCAGTTGTTTGAATGCTTCAAGATTGCCCTGAATCGCGTTCGGCGTTGCCTTGCCGATACGCTGGGAATGCATCAGCGCGTCACCGGCAATCTGCGTTTGGGTCGAGGCGAGCGTCGAGTGATTGGAGTTCAGGTAAACGAACAGCACCCCCAACACCATAGCACTTACCAACATGATCCCCAGGATACGAACCTGCTGCTGCAACGGCAAGTTGCCGATCAACGGCAAGCTGATGTCCCCGGATTTTTGCAACGCCTCGCCGATCAGCGTGACATTCGGATTCGCACCCGAATGCGGCGCGGTAGAGCGGCCGGATGGCGATAGGTGTACCGACGCATCGGGCACACTTTGCGCCAGAACGGTAGTTGCCGTCTCAAGCGGATTGTCGGGCAGGTTGAACTCGCCTGCAGCCACGTATCCCTCCTGATTTTCTTCTTTTTTGCCTTTGGACATGAACGGAATTCTTAACGCCATTACTGAATCTCCTAATTCCAATTACCTATTACATACAGGCGGGTCAAATACCCAAGCGGCTCACAAACCAACATGCAGAAACAGCGGATCTTGCACAACCAAGGATAGATTTAATTCGGTCCAGGCTTGCGAATCGCGGTCAACATAATGCCGGCCGGACCATTGCGCGGCGCCAGGATCAGAATTAAGCTGGAGTTCCATATCGGCGACATTGCGCAACCCTAGTACCCGCGTCACCAGCAGCCCGCAATTGAACGACAGTGCGGGCGCAAACGCAACAATGCGGCTCTCTTTGTCGATCAGCGATGCGCCCTGGCCCTGAAACTGGGCAAAATCAATCACACTGATCAAATTGCCGCGAATGTTCGACAGACCCAAAAACCAGTTGTGGGTCAGAGGTACCTTGGTAATGGCGCCGACCGACACGATTTCTCCCGCTTCCTGCAGGCTAAGCAGGCATCGCCGTTGACCTATCATGACGCCGAGTTGACTAACCCGCGCATCAACTCCAGTACGGGCTGCCTGCATCCGCTCGACCAACTGCGTTTGGAACTCGCGCATCCGGGTCCGGCGGGCGGCCGCGTCCGGCTTGCCATATGGCTTTCCAGACTGGATATCCGAAGTGGATTGAGTCATGAGTTACCGATTATCCCAGCGCAGCGATTTTGGCCAGCAGTTCCTGTGGATCGATCGGCTTCACAATATAGTCGCGCGCCCCCTGGCGCAAGCCCCAGATACGATCCGTCTCCTGACCTTTGCTGGTGCAGATGATGACAGGGACGTCCTGGGTATTCGGGTCGCGCGTGATTAATCGCGTCACCTGAAAGCCGTTCTGGCCCGGCATCACAATATCCATCAAAATCAATTGGGGTTTGTCTGCCTTGATCTTCAGCAAAGCTTCTTCACCGTTCTCGGCGGTGGTTACGGAAAATCCGTTTTTGATCAGGATGTCCGTCAGAAAATAGCGCTCTGTCGGAGAATCATCCACTACGAGAATTTTTTGAATTGCCATCTTAAACTTTCACCTCAAAAAAATTACTTGGCAAGTGCGCGCGCGGTATACTCGCGCACCGTCTTGAGCAGACTGTCTTTGGTAAATGGCTTGGTAAGATAGGCCTCTGAACCGACCATTGCGCCCCTTGCCCGATCAAACAAACCATCCTTCGACGACAGCATAATGACCGGCGTTGTATGGAATTTCGCACTTTTCTTAATCAGTGCACAAGTTTGATAGCCATCCAGCCTTGGCATCAGGATGTCGCAAAATATCAGCGCGGGCTTGTGGTCGTTCATTTTTGCCAGTGCGTCAAATCCATCGTCCGCGAGTACGACTTGATAGCCAGCCTGGCCCAGGAAGATTTCCGCAGATCGTCGAATCGTGCTGCTATCGTCGATCACCATAATCTTCAGGCCAGTGTTGTCCGCCGATGTTGTCATAACGTCATCTCAATTGAACTTCGTTCAATATAAGGTGCAATGGTTAAAAAAAGCAAGATGCTTTCTAACAACATTACACCGGATATTGACATCTGTATGCCTTTTATACCGGGAAATGCGGAAAATGCGCCAGATATTGACTTTCAAGACCGTTTAAATAGTGACCATTTCAAAATCTTCTTTGCGGGCACCGCATTCGGGGCAAGTCCAATTCATCGGCACGTCGGCCCAACGGGTGCCGGGCGCGATGCCCTCTTCCGGCAATCCGGCTGCTTCATCATAGACCCACCCGCAAATCAAGCACATCCAGGTCTTGAATTCTTCGTTCATTGTATCTTTAGTACTCACGACTGATTGCCCTTCAAGTAAAATGCAAAATCGGATATCTTAATCTACTCGCCGTGCAAAACCAAACTTCCCCGCTTATTTTAACCTTCGGCGTCGCCGATCCGGTCGGTGCAGTCGGCATACAGGCCGATCTCGCTTCCTTTGCCGCAATGGGTTGTCATGGCCTTTCCGTCATTACCGCCATCCTGATCGGCGATACCGCACGCATGGACGATATGCAGGTAATAGACGCCGACTGGGTGGCCGATCAGGCGCGCGTGGTGCTGGAAGACATGCCGGTTGCCGCTTTCAAAGTAGGCGTAGTCGGCAGCATCGAAATTGTCTCGGTCATCGCGGAAATAGTCTCGGACTACCCGGATATCCCGTTAATACTTGATCCTTTTACCTCGGCCATGCCGGATCAGGGGCTGGACAGTGAAGACATGCTGGTCGCCATGCGTGAATTGCTGATCCCGCAGACCACCATTCTGCTGGCCTCTGCAGTGGAGCTGGCCCGATTTGCAGAAACCTGGCGCGAACCGTCTACCGAAGACACGTTAAGCGTGGATGCGATACGGGTTATCGACATGGGATGCGAATATTTATTCGTAACCGGTACGCCGTGCGATGTTCACGATGTCGCCAATACGCTGTTCAACGAGTCTGGAGTCGTCCGCCACGACAACTGGCAGCGCATCTCCGGTTCTTTCAGCGGTGCCGGCACTACCCTGTCGGCGACGATTGCCGCCATGCTTGCCAACGGACTAGATGTTCCCGAAGCCGTCCTGGAGGCGCAAGAATTCACTATTGCAGCGATTGCCGGTGCCCAACGCCTTGGCATGGGCAAGCTGGTACTGGATCGCTATTTTTGGGCCCGCGAGCCCGATTCCAACCATTAACGAACACTTTTCCTCTGATTCCCACATGACACCCTCTTCCAAAAACGATACATTGTTTGCCCGCGCCCAAATTTCTACCCCCGGCGGGGTCAATTCACCGGTGCGCGCATTTCGCTCGGTTGGCGGCACGCCGCGTTTCATTACCCGCGCGCTCGGACCCTGCTTCTGGGATGCCGACGACAAGCGCTACATCGACTATATCGGCTCCTGGGGTCCGGCCATCGTCGGCCACGCCCACCCGCAGGTGATACGGGCGGTGCAAGAAGCCGCTACGCGCGGACTCAGCTTTGGTGCGCCGACTGAAGGCGAAATCGAAATGGCAGAGGAAATCTGCCGGCTGATGCCGTCCATTCAGCAAGTGCGGCTAGTGTCGAGCGGCACGGAAGCCGCGATGAGCGCGTTGCGCCTGGCGCGCGGCGCGACCGGCCGCGACACCATTGTCAAATTTGAAGGCTGTTACCACGGTCATGCAGATTCGCTGCTGGTCAAAGCCGGCAGCGGACTGCTGACCTTCGGCAATCCGACTTCAGCCGGCGTGCCGGAAGATTTCGCCAAACACACGCTGGTGCTGGACTACAACAATCCGCAGCAGCTGGAAGAGGTATTCAAAACCAGCGGCGACTCGATTGCCTGCGTGATCGTCGAGCCGGTCGCAGGCAACATGAACTTGTTGCCGGCAACGCCTGAATTCCTGCAAACCATGCGCCGTCTGTGCACCCAGTACGGCGCGCTGCTGATTTTTGACGAAGTGATGTCGGGTTTCCGGGTGGCATTGGGCGGTGCGCAATCATTGTATGGCATCGTGCCGGATCTGACCGTGCTCGGAAAAGTAATCGGCGGCGGCTTGCCGGTGGCAGCCTTCGGCGGACGCGCGGACCTGATGGGAAATCTGGCCCCGCTGGGGCCGGTGTATCAGGCAGGCACCCTGTCCGGCAATCCGGTCGCGGTGGCTGCCGGAATGAGCACACTCAAGCTTATCCAGGCTCCCGGCTTTTACACATCGCTCGGGGCGCAGACCGCGAAGTTGACAAAGGGGCTGTCCGAGGCAGCCCAACTGGCCGGCATCAGCTTTTGCGCCAACTCGGTCGGCGGGATGTTCGGCCTGTATTTTGCGAAAAAAGTCCCGACTACTTATACCGAAATGATGGCCTGCGACAAATTGAAATTCAATGCATTTTTCCATGCGATGCTGGAGCAAGGCGTCTATCTCGCGCCGTCCGCATTTGAAGCGGGCTTTGTCTCAGCCCAACATGATGACGCAACGATTGACGCTACGCTGGCGGCAGCACGCGCGTCGTTTGCACAACTATAGCGTCATTGGCCCGGACTCCCGACTGCCTGGTCCAGCGCTTTCTGCTGCAAATTGTCCGAGGGACTAGTTTGCCGCGGCGCCGGGACCGGCACCTTCGGCGACTCGATCCCGCGGCTATCGTGCAATTCGACAGTTCGGCTGGTTGGGTCGTCATTGCGGCAATCCACGTTTGAATAGGCGACCGCTCCTTTTATCTTGCAGCTGCGTAGCGTCGCATCTTTTCCCCTCAAGACTGAAGACGCGACCGATCGTATGCGCTCTACCGCTTGCCCTGCCGGCGCGATTTGCAGGTAAGCCCATCCCTCGGCGAACAGATTTCGTCCATAGCGGATGGAAAAAAGACCGGCGAATGCCAGCGCCGTGCATAGCCCCACCAAAACCGCACACCACCACAAACTCAGCGCGCCGCGTTGATGTCGGCTCATGAATGTTGCTCCTCAGGGTAAATCGGCCGACCCCATGCGACGCAAAATCAGTTCCGTACGACGCGCCAGGTAAGCGGAAGTGCGATTTTTGTCATAACGACGCGGATCAGGCAGCATCACGGCCAATCTTGCGGCCTGACCGGCGTTCAAACTCGCGGCGGAGATCCCGTAGTAGTGCTGCGCTGCCGCCTCGGCACCGTATACGCCGTTTCCCCATTCAACCACGTTCAGATAGATCTCGAATATGCGCTCCTTTTCCATCCAGAATTCGAGCATATAGGTGATGACAAATTCTTGCGCCTTGCGTAGATAGCTGCGCTCTCCGGAAAGGAAAAGATTTTTGGCAAGTTGCTGCGTGATGGTAGACCCTCCTGCGACCACCCGGCCCTTCCGGGAATTTTTCTCATAGGCTTTTTGCAACGCATCCCAATCGACCCCTTCATGTTCGGAAAAATTGGAGTCTTCGGAAGCGATAATTGCACGTTTCAAATTGGTCGAAATCCGATCATAGGGCACCCACTTATGTTGCAAAACGGCGTTGGGGTTTTTCTCCTGCAAGACCGATAATTGTCTTCGCATGAAGCTGGTGGAACTTGGATTATGATCCACCCACCACCCTATCTGCACAAAGAAATAGAGCTGCAACAGCAGCACAACGGCAATCGGAGCCAAGATTACCCACCATAGCAATTTGCGCATAGGTCTTGAGGTTTTCACTATGTCTTCGTGCGCAATTCTGCGTATACCGGTGCGGTATCGGGCCGCACGCCGCGCCATAGAAAGAACGATTCCGCGGCCTGTTCGACCAGCATACCCAGACCATCCCGGGTCGCTGCGCCGTGTTGCGCCGCAAACAGCATGAAAACCGTGGGTTCTTTGCGATACATCATGTCGTAGGCGAGCGTTGCGGAATCGAATATATCTGGTCGCACTGCCGGCAAATGGTCGTCCAAACTAGCGGATGTGGCGTTAATGACAATATCGAACACACCCTGCAATGCACCGAAATCACAGGCAACAATATTCCCATGCCCAGCAAACTCGCCGACCAGGGAACTTGCTTTCGCCGCAGTACGGTTGGCAACGGTCAGCGACGCCGGACATGCGTTCAATAGCGGTAATATCGCGCCCCGCGCCGCGCCGCCAGCGCCCAGCAACAAGACCTTCTTGCCGCGCAGCGGCAAAGCAGCATTGCGTTCGATATCGGTTACCAGTCCGACGCCGTCAGTGTTATCGCCCAAAATCAGGCCATCCGATATTTTCAGGGTATTGACCGCACCGGCGGCGCGGGCACGCTCGGTCAGCGTGTCAGCCAGCGCGTGCGCTTCCAGCTTGAATGGAAGCGTCACGTTCAAGCCTTTTCCACCTTGTTCAACGAACTCCCGAACGGCTGCGGCGAATCCGTCCAAAGGCGCAAGCAGGCGTTCATAGGTCAAATTCTGCCCGGTCTGCGCGGCAAAAGCGGCGTGGATGTATGGCGATTTGCTGTGGGCAACCGGGTGCCCAATCACCGCGTAACGGTCTGGTGCGCCCATCAGTGGGGCCCGCCCCGCAACTCAGTCTCCAGGCCGTCTTCACGCGTGAACTTGAAACGCGTAATGACCTCCCACAAATCATCCTGGTCGGCTGAGCGCATATTGGCAGGAAAGCGTCCGAACGGGGCGGCCCGCCGCACTATGCGCATTGCGGCGTTGTCCAGGGCGGCACTCCCGGAACTATGCTCGACTCGCGGGCCACCTTCCTTTTCGTAGATGGTCCCGTCTTGGAATATCGGGATATACACCAGCAACTCGCCATATAATTTCTTGCCGTCTTTTTGCGGGAAACTCAAGGTGCCGATGGTTTCGATGCGTGTTTGCATCGCCTTGTAATACAACGCATAGCCTACTTCTCTGGTACTTGGGGTGATCTGCGTTTTCCGCGGTCGCTTATTGTAGACTTCGACACTTTTCGAGATTTCGGCAACCTGCAGGGCAAATTCCTTCGCGCTGTCGACCTTATCGACAGCGTCTGGCGGCACCGGCGTGTCGCGCGGTTTATCCTTGTCAGTAACGCGGGGGGCCTGGAACGACGTCTTGTTGATGACTTGGGCCAGCATTTTCTCTTGCTCCTCCTCCAGCTCGGCGATGCGGCGTTGCGCTACCTTGATATTCTCGCCGTCCAGACTTTTCTGCATGTCCGGCAACGGCGACTTGGCGCGTCCGGCATCGGCATTGCCGCCGCCATCCAGATTGGCTTGGGCCAATGCCTCGGCCTTNNATTAACCAAAATCACTTCAAGGCCGGGGCCGGCAGGCTGAAACTTGAGGGCATCCGGCGCAACAATCCGGACCGCAAGCAATGCGCCATGCGCCAACACAGACAACGCAATGGCGACCGACAGCGTAAGATTTTGGCGAATGATCTTCAAGTGATGCAAAGGGAGTTATGTCAGAAGGTTTGAATTTTACGGCAAAGACAACCGCTTTCCACCGAACATTTTCAGCTTATTCAAGCTGAAAATCCCCGTTGGGAGTTTGTCGGCATGTGTGCATCGGCAAGCGATATCAACCGCAGTTGCCAGGTTCAATCCGCCACCGGCTCGGTAACCGCCCCGTCAGCTACGGCTTCGATAGCGCCATCTACCGTCTGTTCGCTCGATTCCTCAAGTGATTCTTCTATCACTTCTTCGAGCAATTCGTCGTCAGGCTCGATGGCTGTACCCGCTTCAATTTCAAGCAAACGCGCTTCAATGGTCAAATCCACTTCGTCCCAGCGCAGCAAGTCGAGTTTGACTTGCGTGCCGCGCGGTACCTGCTGCATTCCAGGCAATCTGATGATCAACGGGATATCGACCAGGCGCAACACCTCATCCTTAAGCACAACGGCCTCGACCTGCCTCGCGCCTTGTTGCGTTAGCCAACGCAAGCACCAGTAGCGCTCCATATTCGACTGGAAGTCGGCATATGCGCCATAGGCGGCGTCAAACGCCGAGACTATACCGAACAGATCGGCATCACGCGGCTTGAACGGCGCGGCCAGCGGCGCGGTGACACCATGCTCGACGCAAGCCAGAATTTGCCATTGATTGACCAAGTCTGTATAACGCCGCAAAGGAGAGGTGCTCCACGCATATTGATCAACGCCCAAACCTTGATGCGGCGCCGCGTGCGTCACCATGCGCACCTGCATCTTGGCGGCCCAGCCGCCGCTGCCGCCGCCTTGTGCGCGATAAATTCCCGGCACCCCATGCTCGTGCATCAATTTACCCCAACTGCTGTTGGCGAAGATCATCAATTCAGCGACGATTTTATCCAGCGGTGCGCCGCGCTTGCGGCGCACAATCGACACCACATCGTCCTCTACATAAAAATTGAAATCGACGCGATTGGTCTGTTCCGGCTTCAGACCGAAACCCTCGCGCTTCGCCATGCGGCCCCGTTCCAGTACCTGCGCCCATTGCCATATCAATGCGATGTCGTCTTTGCGCGGATAGTCGCCGCCGCCGCTCGCCAAATTCTCTTCGGTAACCAGCCCGTCGAGGTCGTTGTGACGCAGGTTGTTGGCGATCGGCACCGCTTCCGCTTTGGTCTCGGTGGAAATCACCGACCAGTCCACTGGATTAAGCGTCGCATACAGCGACACGGCGGGACATGTTTTGCCCTCGGCCAGCGTGAAGGACTCAACCAGCGCATCCGGCAGCATCGTGATTTTGTCGCCCGGCATGTATACGGTAGACATCCGCTGCTTGGCAATCGCGTCGATCTCATCGTCGCGTTGAATACCCAATGCCGGAGCGGCGATGTGTATGCCGATGCGGACATTGCCGTCGGTTAGCCGAACCACCGAAAACGCATCGTCTATTTCGGTGGTGGTCACGTCGTCAATCGAAAAAGCCTCTACCGCAGCGACCGGCAAACTGCGCACGTCAGGTATCGAGACGGCGGGAAAGCCGGTGCCTTTAGGAAAATATTCGAACAAAAACCTGGACAAGTGCAACTGCCGAGGCGAGGCGATGGCCCCCACGGCCAACAGCAAGTTTTGCGGCGTGGTCTGTAATTCCTTGCACGCAGCGTCAAGTGCTTTATATTCAATGCTGTTCTTGTCCGGCTTGAAGAGCAATTGCAAGGCCAACTGCTTCATCGCCTCGGGCAAGCGGTTTTCCTTCAATTCTTCAACATATTGCGCCTGGACCAGCGTTTGTTGTCTTTTCTTTTCAACCCCGGCCAGCGCAGCCTTCAACGAGGCTTCCGGCGCGGCCTTGTAGCGCCCCTTACCCTTCTTGTAAAAATAAATCGGCGCTGTCTGCAGCTTGAGCAATAGTCCGGCCGCTTCCGCCGGTTTGGGCGCGTGCCCAAAGTATTCGGCGCCCAATTCGGCAAAACCAAATTCTTCTTGACCGGCCACTTCCCACAGAAAATCGAGCTCAATTTCGTCAGCAATGCCGTGCGCCTCTGCCAATAGATCCGCCGGCGACGGCGCTGCAAATTGCAACAACACATCCTTCGCCCTGACTTTGGTGCGCTTGCCGCTTTGCATCTCCACCTGGTAAGCCTCACCCTGTTGAGACAGTGCTACACCGGCTTTGAGGTCGCCGGATTCTTCAAAAAATAGATTCATTGGTTACTTTGCTGATTGACTATGACTATTGTTAACTATGTACCTGCCGGCTCGAAACGATTTTGTATAAAACGCCGCTCGTTGCACATTGAGGTTGGTAATCTTCGGCAGAAATACTTCCGTTACCAGCAATACTCCATTCTTGCGCCTGAACAAGCAACGGCGAGCATAAAGGGGACTCTCATGTTCCACGCCCCCGATTGCCGCACGCGCCCGCGCCGCCAACGGATGCCGCGCCGGCAAGCGGGCAAATTGCAACGCACCGCGCATGACCAGCGGATCACCAAACAATGTCGTTCCCAGCGACCTCTCGCCAAGCGAGCTGAAAAACGGCCAATCGGATGCGCTGGCCTGCGTAGGCACAATCGTGTGGGCAAAGACCACAGGGTTTGCGTCGCAATACAACAGCACGTCGCGCTCGTTCGCGCAGATCCGGCGCGGCAATCCTACTATCGCAAATTCGTCGACGAGGCAGAGCGCACGCTGCTGGGCCAAGCGCCGCACCCGAAAGTTCGTACTGCAGGCGATCAGTTTAACGGTCAATGATACTCTGTCGGTCAGCCAACTCCGCATCTTATCCGGAGGGTTAATGCCATTGACGTGGTCGACCCACGTTGCGGATGCCGCCGATGGGCGCATCACGCACCGACCCCGACGTTGATGCCGGAAAAAGCCAGCACCTGATCGACGTAGCCCGTAAATTCCGTGAGACCGTGATTGCTTCCCTGAATCACGCAATGCCGCGCGCCCGCATAGTGTTTAACCATTTCGCGCCAGTCCAATACTTCATCACCGGTTGCCGCAATCAGGAAATACCGTTCGGGCAAAGTGATCTCACTCACCGCCAACGCCTTCAATTCCTCTATATATTCGCGTTTGAATTCAAACACCGCATCCGAATGATAGGCGGAAGTCACGCCCACATATTTCTCCAGCTCACGTGGCGGCTGGACCGCGGGATTCAACAGGATTGCCCGGCAACCGATTTTCTCCGCCAGCCAATTCGCGTAGTAGCCCCCCAATGATGAGCCGATCAAGGTAAGCTCGGACGGCGCAAATTCGCGAACCAGAGCGAGCGCCAGTTCGATCGCACCCTGCGGCGAAGCCGGCAATTGAGGACAGTAATATTGATGCTCCAGTCCCAGCGCACGCATCCTCTCGCCGAGCAGGCGCGCCTTGAACGATTGCGGGGAAGAACGAAAGCCATGCAGGTATAGAATCATACCGGCAAAGTATCCAAAATCCTGCGATGTACGCCGCCGAATTCACCGTTGCTCATCACCAGAATGTGGTCTCCCGGCTGCGCCGCCGCCACGATAGCCCGCACCAGATCACCTAGTTCGTCGAACGCTGTTGCTTTGGGACCCAATGGCGCCAGCGCTTCGCCCAAATTCCAGCCGAGCGCCTCTTTACCGTTACCCTTCGCGCCATAGCCGAATACCAGGTCGGCCTCGGTCAGGCTGCCGGGTAGCGCATCCTTCATGGTCCCCAGTTTCATCGTATTCGAGCGCGGCTCCAGTACCGCCAAGATGCGCGCACTGCCGACCTTTTTGCGCAGACCGGACACCGTGGCGGCGATCGCAGTCGGATGATGTGCGAAGTCATCGTAGACCGTAATGCTATTGACCACGCCGCGCACCTCCATGCGGCGCTTGACATTGCCGAATTGCGCCAACGACGCGATTGCCTGGGTTGGCGGCACACCCACGTGACGCGCAGCGGCAATTGCAGCCAGCGCATTCATTTGGTTATGCTGGCCGGTCAACGACCAGCAGATACTGCCTTGCCGCTTGCCTTCAAACAGTACGTCGGCGTTGCCATCGTCCAGTTGGCGCAGCGACCAGTCCGTATGTGCGGCAGCGCCGAACCACTCGGTTCCGCTCCAGCATCCGCGGTCGATCACGCGCCGCAAAGACTCTTCTTGGCCATTCACAATCAAGCGTCCTATCCCTGGAACGGTGCGCACCAAATGATGGAATTGCGTTTCAATTGCCGCCAGATCAGGGAAAATATCGGCATGGTCGTATTCAAGATTGTTCAGAATCGCAGTTTTGGCATGGTAGTGAACGAATTTACTGCGTTTGTCAAAAAAAGCCGTGTCGTACTCGTCCGCCTCTATCACGAAAAAGATCGAGTCCGCAACCGCACCGGACAAGCGCGCGGAAATACCAAAATTTAATGGCACGCCGCCGATCAAAAAGCCCGGATGATAACCGGCGTCCTCTAAAATCCACGCCAGCATGGATGAAGTGGTTGTTTTGCCATGCGTTCCAGCAACGGCAAGCACCCATTTATCGCGCAATATATGCTCGCCGATCCATTGCGGCCCGGAAGTGTAGGGTAAATTCCGGTTGAGGATTTCTTCCATCAGCGGATTGCCGCGCGATACAACGTTGCCGATGACAAACAGATCCGGCTGCAAATCGACTTGTTCCGGACCAAAACCCTCGATCAATTTGATGCCTTGCGCCTCCAACTGCGTACTCATCGGAGGATAGACATTGGCATCGCAGCCGGTAACAGTGTGTCCGGCCTCTTTGGCCAGCACAGCGAGCCCCCCCATAAAGGTGCCGCAAATACCAAGAATGTGGATATGCATTGTACAATTTCAAAATAGAATAGCGGGATTTTACCCGACCCACACCGCGCTGGAGTTTGGCGTGCCGCTGTTTTCTGAAGTCAGGACACCTTTCATGTCAGTCTATCAATCCGACCACGACATGCTGCGCGCTGAAATCGCGGCATCGGCGGCGCGCATGATTGCCGAAGACGGCACCGATTACGGTACCGCCAAACGCAAGGCAGCGAAGCAAATCCTCGGTTATACCAGAGCGGCAAGCGACGTATTGCCGGACAACGCACAAATCGAAGATGAAGTTCGAATTTATAACCAACTGTTCTTTGGAGAGAGCCAACCGGCACGCTTACTGCATCNNCTGGCGCAATTCTCACCCTTCCTGACAGGCGCCGTATTGAATGGAACGGCGGGCGAACACTCTGACATTCATCTTCAATTATTTTCAGACAGCGCCAAAGACGTTGAAATTTATTTGATAAACAAGAATATCAATTTCGAGGTTTCCGAAACTTCGCGCTTTAACGACCGGAACAAATCGGTCGAGACACTCAGCTTTATGTGGCAGAAAGAAGGTATTCACTTGGCCTTATATGAAATCGACGATTTACGCGGTGCGCTCAAGACCGGTTCAGATCGGCGCGCCGAAAGAGCAAATACTGATACGATACGCAATCTCATTTCCGGTTAAAAGAATTTATGAAACAGAATTTTCTGCTATCCAGCGTCATCGCCGTCTTATTTGCGGCAATTGGTGTTTATTTTGGTAATCAGCAAGTGCATGCGGAAGGACCTCAACCGCCTGTAGTACGCAAATTATTTGCTTCCTCAATGCCAGACTTGAAAAATCAAGTCCAAGCCCTCTCGCAATGGAAAGGGAAAATTCTGCTGGTTAATTTCTGGGCAACGTGGTGCACCCCCTGCGTCCAGGAAATGCCTGAACTGTCCGCCCTGCAGACGAGCAATAAGATCGCAAACGTGCAAATTATAGGTATTGGAATTGATTCTGCCGCCAATATGCTCGAATTTTCGTCTAAATACAAAATAAGCTACCCTCTTTACGTGGCTGGCACGAGTGATTCAGCGCTATTGCGGGAGTTTGGCGATCAGGCCGGTGGGTTGCCATATAGCGTATTGATTGCGCCAAATGGGCAAATAAAAAAGACATACTTAGGTCGTTTGAAGATGGATGAAGTAAAACGCGACCTTGCCTCGTTTTAAGCAGTTCGACATTTTTTCTTGCCAAGCAACGTCATTTAGCGGCAAAATGCGCGCATCGTCGTCAATCGGAGTTCCATCTCGATGGCAAAAAATATACTTTTGATCAATGGTCCAAACCTGAACCTGCTAGGCACGCGCGAGCCCGGCGTATACGGATCAGAGACGCTGAGCGATATTGAAGACGCGGCAGTGGCGCAAGCCTCGGTGGCAGGCGCTCGCCTGAACACCTTTCAAAGCAATCACGAGGGCGCAATCATAGATCGCATCCACCTCGCCAAGAAAGACGGCGTGGATGCCATCGTCATCAATCCTGGCGGTTTGACGCATACCAGCATCGCCTTGCGCGATGCGTTGTCTGCGGTAGCCATACCCTTCATCGAAGTGCACATATCGAATGTGCACGGGCGCGAAGCGTTTCGCCAACACTCATATCTGTCGGCAATCGCTGTTGGCGTCATTTGCGGATTAGGTAGCGAAGGGTACCCTGCGGCTATCGATTTTTCGCTAAAAAGACTCTAATTCCGGTTATCTCCTTGCAATTAGCTTATAATTGCCGAGATACTCACTCGAAATAAAAACCAAATTCCAAGGACTTCACATGGATCTACGAAAACTCAAGACGCTGATCGACCTAGTTGCCGAGTCGGATATCGCCGAACTGGAAGTGACCGAAGGTGAAAGCAAGGTGCGTATCGTCAAATCCGGCGCCACGCCGGCAAATCAGATGGTGATGATGCATCCGCAAGGCACCCCTCAGTATGCGCCGCAATACGCTGCCGCACCAGTGGCTGCTGCAGCGGCAATAATCGAAACACCGGCCGAAATTGAAGGTTATGTTATTAAATCGCCGATGGTAGGTACATTTTATCGCTCTTCGGCACCCGGATCCCCACCTTTTGTAGAGATTGGTTCGAGTGTCAAGGAAGGCGATACGTTATGCATTATTGAGGCAATGAAATTGTTGAACGAAATAGATGCAGATACCTCCGGCGTGATCAAACAAATCTTGGTTGAAAACGGCCAACCGGTCGAGTTCGGTCAACCGTTATTTGTGATTGCTTAAGGGAAATGCGTCCGTCGCTCCATTCTAGTGTGAACGCCGCGCAGTCTCGAGGCGCTTAGTCCCGCTTACATCCTTATAACGTCGTTAGACACTCCCCACTTATGTTTGAAAAAATTCTCATTGCCAATCGTGGTGAAATAGCGTTGCGCATCCAGCGCGCCTGCCGCGAGATGGGCATTAAAACAGTGGTCGTTCATTCTGAAGCCGACCGCGAGGCGAAATATGTAAAGCTTGCCGATGAATCGGTGTGCATCGGACCGGCATCATCCACCCTCAGTTACCTCAATATGCCGGCCATTATCAGTGCGGCTGAAGTAACGGATGCTGAGGCGATCCATCCCGGCTACGGCTTTTTGTCTGAGAACGCCGATTTTGCCGAGCGAGTCGAGCAATCAGGCTTTGTGTTTATTGGGCCGCGCTCCGATACAATTCGGTTAATGGGCGACAAGGTATCGGCCAAACAGGCGATGATTAAGGCCGGCGTGCCGTGCGTGCCAGGTTCAGAAGGCGCTTTGCCGGACGACCCCAAAGAAATTATTCGCATTGCCCGAAAAGTCGGCTACCCGGTCATCATCAAAGCGGCCGGCGGCGGCGGCGGGCGCGGCATGCGTGTCGTGCACACCGAGGCGGCTGTGCTGAATGCGGTGACGATGACCAGAAGCGAAGCCGGTGCAGCTTTTGGCAATTCCGAAGTGTACATGGAAAAGTATTTGGAAAATCCACGCCATGTGGAAATCCAGATATTGTCCGACGACTTCAAAAATGCCGTCTGGCTTGGGGAACGCGATTGCTCAATGCAGCGCCGCCATCAAAAGGTTATTGAGGAAGCCCCGGCCCCTGGCATTCCACGCAAAATCATCGAACGCATCGGGGATCGTTGTGCCGAGGCTTGCCGCAAAATGGGCTACCGCGGCGCGGGAACTTTTGAATTTCTCTACGAGGATGGCGAATTTTATTTCATTGAAATGAATACGCGGGTGCAGGTTGAGCATCCGGTGACGGAAATGATCACCGGCATCGATATCGTGCAAGAGCAGATTCGCATTGCAGCCGGAGAAAAATTGGGATTTCGGCAACGTGACATTGAACTTAAAGGCCATGCAATTGAATGCCGCATTAATGCCGAAGATCCGTTCAAGTTCACGCCGTCGCCCGGTAAAATTATTTCCTGGCATGCACCGGGAGGTCCCGGAATTCGGGTTGATTCGCACGTCTACGCCGGATATTACGTGCCGCCGAATTATGACTCCATGATAGGCAAGGTCATTGCCTATGGCGCTACGCGCGACCAGGCGATCAAGCGCATGCAAATTGCGCTCTCCGAAATGGTGGTAGAAGGTATCCAGACCAACATCCCGCTGCACCGCGAGTTGATGGTGGACGCGCGCTTCGTCGAAGGCGGCACGAATATTCATTATCTTGAGCAAAAACTTGCTGAAAAGCCGAATTTGCCAAAAGACTCGCAAAAAAACGTCAAAACCTAGGGTTGCCCGCATGGCTTGGATTGAAATCGTCATTGATGTCGCACGCGATCATGCAGAAGCGGTTTCCGATGCGTTAATGGATGCGGGCGCGCTCTCGGTTTCGGTCGAAGATGCGGATCTGGGCACCGATGCCGAACAACCTTTATTTGGCGAACCCGGCATGGAACCGCACGACGCGGCTTGGGAACGCAGCCGCATTGTCGCGTTGACCGAGGCCGATGCCGATCACCCGGCGATGGTCGCTACTGCGATGCATGCCGCTGGACTCGTTGGCGCCAGTCCGCCGGCGTATACGCTACGCGCGGTTGCCGATCAGGATTGGGTGCGCTTGACGCAATCGCAATTCGAGCCGATTCATATCGGCAAAAATATCTGGGTAGTGCCGAGCTGGCATAAAGCGCCGGAGCCAAACGCGTTGATTCTGGAATTAGATCCTGGCCTGGCGTTCGGCACCGGCAGCCATCCAACCACTCGGCTGTGCATGGAATGGCTGGAAGCACATGCGCCGGAAAAATTGACGGTTCTTGATTACGGTTGCGGTTCGGGAATCCTGGCAATGGTAGCCCAAAAATTGGGCGCAATCGATGTAGTAGGGGTCGATATTGATCCGCAAGCGATAGAATCGGCACGCGACAATACCCTGCGTAATCGCTGCGCGATAGACTATTATTTGCCGCAAGCGTTCGAAAAGCGCGCCCGAGGCGGGCCGTTCGATGTGGTCGTCGCGAATATTCTATCCGGCCCGTTGAAGTCGATGGCACCGATGCTGTCCGGGCATGTGGCGCCGGGGGGTTACTTGGTGCTGTCGGGAGGTCTGGCGCGCCAGGCGGATGAAGTTGCCGCCGCC
>PKWO01000253.1 GCA_003132085.1 Oxalobacteraceae bacterium
GGTCAGCAACTCCAACGGTCGGGGCATCGGCTTGCTTCTGGCCTTCGCTACCGCGCGTCAGATTGGCGCAACCACAAGCCTGACGCCGCACGATCTCGGCGGAACCCGCGCCACGCTTACCATTCCAGTCGCATGACGCCACGCTTCCTGATTCTGGACGACAACGAGGTATTCGCCGCCACGCTGGCGCGGTCTCTAGTGCGGCGTGGTTTCGACACTACCGTGACGCATGCCGGTGCCGGCGCACTACAGGCGGCAACCGATACCCCGTTCCATTATGTCACCATCGATCTGCATTTGGCGCAAGATTCCGGATTGCAATGGATCGCACCGTTGCGTCGGATATTGCCGCACGCCCGCATGCTGGTGCTGACCGGCTACGCCAGTATCGCAACCANNGCGCCGACGATTACCTGGCCAAACCGGCCAATGTCGATTCGATTTTGTCCGCGCTGCAATATGAAAAAACTGTCGGGGCCTCTGCACAATCGTACAGCGATCCAGTCCCGCTTACCGTAGATCGCCTCGAATGGGAACATATTCAACGAGTGCTGTCTGAGCACGGCGGCAATATCTCGTCAACCGCGAGGGCATTGAATATGCACAGGAGAACACTGCAACGCAAACTCGGAAAAAAGCCGAGCGCCAAGTAAAGAGCCCGGATGTTGGATGAATTCGCGAGAAGATCGCAGCAAAACAAAACAAAACAAAACATTATGTTCCTGCTTGCTTTGCTGCGCCGTTTAGTTGACCATATACGAGTATGGAATACAGCGCGTTCGCCAACTTTGTCGGGCATCGATAATGCACAACTCTCTGGATCTGTTCGGTGACCGCCAAGAGCTTGAAACAATCTGCATCGCAGATGCGGATATCAGGTTCATGCGCGCTTTTTATTCCAAAGCGGTTGCCGACCGGTACCGCGACATACTTTTCAATGAAACTCCATGGCGCCAACACACAATAAGGGTCTGGGGCAAAGAGCATCCGCAACCGCGCTTGGATGCGTGGTATGGCGATAGTGGGGCGCGATATTCCTACTCGGGCATCAGCATGGAGCCAAATGCCTGGACGCAGACTTTGCTGTCGATCAAATCGGATGTCGAACACATCGCCGGCGTGCGCTTCAACAGCGTGTTGATCAATTTATACAGAGATCAGCAGGATAGCGTTGGCTGGCATAGCGATGATGAGCCTGAGCTTGGCCGAAATCCGGTGATCGGATCGCTCAGTCTGGGAGAAACACGAACATTCAAATTGAAACACAAAACGAAAAAACAAGAAAAGCCGCTTGCTATCGATTTGACCCATGGGAGTTTGCTGGTGATGGCAGGAGCAACGCAGCAATGCTGGCTGCATGCGATTGACAAGGAGCGTGCGACCAAAGACCCAAGGATCAACCTGACCTTCAGAAGTATCCATAAAAATACCGGCCGACATTGACGGACGAACGCATTGTCGGCAATCGAAACCTTGTGCCGCAAACGCCGTCACAAGGTTCGCCAATATTCTCTGCGCACGATGTCACGTCAGATTGCTGCCAGGCCGACTGCGGATATCAAAGGGAAACCGCAGTCCGGTTAGAGCTTCGTTCCGGTGAAAATAAGCCCATCTGTTCGCGCGTCGTCGGGCGCAAAAGCATATAGTAGCTTATTGGCCGTATCCAAATAAATCAAACCGGAAAACGATCTATTTGGCAAAGTGCATGGCGCGCCGCCGCTGGTAATCGTCGTGGTATAGCCATTGCCTTTAAATAGCGGCGACACCGTGCCGGTGTAAATGCAACCATCCGCTCCGGTGCCGGAAACGGTTGCTACGCCGAATTGGTTGCCGCCGTTCGCCGGCACGCTGGCCGGACTAAACACAAATGTTGCTCCTTCCGACCCAATCGAGGTTCCAACCCTACCGGTGTAATTACCAGCCAAAGTTGCCAGATTCTGTACACCCTGATAGCCGCTGTTGTAAGTTAGGTTAAAGGTCGCGGTCGTACCGGAGGTCGGATAGGTGAACGTGCCGGCAATGTTTTGTCCGGTATTGTAGCCGCCGGTAAAGCTCGGAGAGGTCACCGTGCCGCTTTGAAAGTTGACGTCCACGGTGTCGGCTGAAGCCATAGCGCCGCCGGAAAACGTGAGTGTTCCTTCGGCTGCACCGGCCAAGACAGCCGACGTGTTTGCTCCAGAATAAAACGCGTAATACGGACCCGTTGCAACGACGAATACCAGCATGTTTTGAGTATGGGTGGTGGTAACGTTAGTCGTAGGGTCAACCACTGCCACGGTAGCGGTACCGGTAAACAATCCTTCGGGAGTTGATTGTTGCGTCTCGGCTACGCTGCCACTGCCCCCGCAGGACGAAAGTATAGCTGCGCCGGAAATAGCGACGCCAAGACGGATGATAGAAGAAAACATGAAAGCCCTTAGATATTAAATATGACCAAATACAAACCGGATCGCGCAATCCGGTTAGGCATCGGTTTGTAAAATGCGTTCCATCAAAAACAGGGGCTGGACAAACCCTGCAGGCGCCTTCCGCAAACCCCTGGCCTGCATGCAATATTGTAAATCGGCTCAAGTATAGAGTAAGCCAGCGTATTGTTGCAAAATGTAAGCATCGAGACTCAATATATTATATTTATGGCAACTTTAATAAATTATCATTTAGTCAATTAAATGGATGATGGCACCTTAGGCGCCGGACAACATCCCGCATGCTACCGGCCATCGTCGGTAAGCCGACGTATGATATTCCGTCGTCGCGCGATCCAAAGAATGTGCGTCGCGGACAGGTGTAATTCGAAAACATCGATGCCAAGGCGCGACCATAATCGGACATTGCATTTCTAAGGTCGCCACTATTGGCAAGCGTCCCCCATAGATTGAATTTGCGCGTTCAATTTCTCGATTTCTCCCTGACGCTGATTCTCGTCCATCGACAGGTGTTCTCCGGTATCCGGATCGACACGCTTGGAAGGTCTCCCCGTTTCCAGCACGTTAAGCCGACGCCGGTCATCCGCACAGGTCTGCCTGGCCTCTTCGACATCTTTCTCACTTTCTGCCGCGGCGGTAACGGCCTTCAGGCGGGCTTCCCTGCGCTGCTCAAATGCCTTTTCCTGGCTATTCAGCGACTGCTTGGACGCGTCGTTTGATGACCCAGGCTTGAGTGGCGTTGGTATAAGCGTGGGTGCAGGCGCAGGTTGCACAATATCTCTCTGCTTTACCGTGCCGTCCGGACACGTTTGCATATATGCCTTCTTACCGTTGACATCGATGCATTCAACGATCTGCGCCGAAACGAGCGTAGACCATCCGAACGCTACACCAGCCAATATCCATCGTGACGGGACCAATTCGTTCTCCCCAAGAACCTGAGTTTTACTCAGGTTAACGCATTTCAGACAAACCGCCGGTGCCACCCGTTCTTTGAGATTTCTCAGACATACCGAAGAACAAGCGCAGGAACCGGCTGCGCGAACGCAGGCAAGGGATTGAACCATAGGATGTCAACCATTGGCCGAACGAATTGCAGTGCAATCCATCCATCGCGCTTACCAGAATTCGACGCATATCGCATATCGAAATACAACGGGAGCGGCAGTCTTACAACAACTGGCGCTCCCGTCACTTTCCCCCAAACGTGCTATGCCTTGAAGAACCTTCGATCTCGCCCCGACCCTGAATCTTGAATTTTCTTTGTCTTAACAAGTGCATTCACGGCGAACGTCATGCGCCCCGACAGTTTCTGAATTTGTGTTTTTGTCGGCTTGAATCCAAGTCCGGCAATAGCAGCTTCCAAAATTTCTGAAGCAGACCGCGGTTGATCAGTTACAAGGTTCGACCAATAGTCGCCTCCTGTAAACGGAAGTTCATTGCCGTCAGCGACTTCTTTGACGTCTTTTTTCTTCTTCGCAGGCTTGACATGCTTGCCGGCCGCAACTTTAGGTCCGCGCTTAGCTACGTCAGCGATTGCCGCAGTTGGCGCGGCACTTTCCCCGGTAACACTGGCGAGCTGAGAAAGCGTCTTCTCTAAGGCTTCTATGCGTGTGGAATAAAAGGCAAGTCCTTCTTTTGCGTGGAACAACTCCGCTTCAATAGCCGCTTTTGCGGACTCTAGGTTTGACATGATTTTATTCTCCTAAGTGGGCGATGTACTGCGGCATAGATTGTATCAGCAGCTTTGAAAAGCTGCCAGTTAGCAGCATTTAACCGCAATTAGATCAGTATGAGAAGTGGTCTTTCATGTAATTACAGGAGCGTGAGATTCATCATCGGACCTCTCCATCACGAGAGACTACGCTGGACGAACGATAAAAAATGAACGATTATGGATATCCGCTCAAGTAACTGTCTGCAATTACTTTTCTAAGTAATGCGAAACACAAAAATGAACAAGGCCGCGACACCCACAACGGAATCCGATTCCCAGCACCCGCATTGCCTTGAATGCATGCATTATTTCATTACCTGGGACGCGCAGTTTCCCTACGGCTGCAGGGCAATGAATTTCAAGAGTAAACGTCAGCCGCAATTGGATGTGCTGGAGTCCTCCGGTCAAACTTGCCTGTTATTTTCAAAAAAGAGACGCTCTTGACATTGCGAGCGACACTAGTGACCTGGGACACTACCCACATCATAGCGATTGACCGGCAACCGAATTTCAACGCACAACCCGCCGCCCTCGCGGTTGAAAGCGCATATGCTGCCACGGTGCGCCGCCACTACCCGCTGTGCAATTGCCAATCCCAGGCCGTGACCATCGATGCTTTGCATCGCTCCCACACCGCGAAAGAACGGATCGAAAATCAATTTCAGTTCGTCGTCGGGCACACCGGGACCGCGATCGAGAATCGCCAGGCGCAACTCATTGCGCTGGACGTCCAGCCCGGATTCCAGAACTACTGTACTGCCGGCTACCGTCTGTTTCAACGCGTTGCGAACAACGTTTTCGATCGCCCGGTGCAATAGCTCTGCATCTCCTTTGAGAACAACCGCACAATTCCCGGTAAATTCAAGCTTGCGGGAACTGGCTTCCGCTTCAAAACGGGCATCATAGACAAGGTCGGCGACCAATTCATCCATATTAATGTCATCTTGCGCTGGGTTAAGCGCCCCCGCCTCCAGCTTTGAAAGCGTGAGCAATTCCCCTACGAGTTTATCCATGCGCACACTCTCACGCTCAATACGCTCAAGCGATGTCTGCATCTTTTCCGGTTGCTGGCGCGGCAATCCGATTGCCGCCTGAAGCCTGGCCAACGGCGAACGCAATTCATGCGAAACGTCATGCAGCAAGCGTCGTTGCCCATCAACCAAGGTACGCAGCCGCTCAACCATACTGTCGAAATCGCGCCCAAGATCGGCCAGCTCATCCCTTCGCTGCCCCATTGCGGAACCGAGGCCAGCCTCCAGATCGCCACTCGCCACCGCCTCAAAGGCGGAACGCAAACTGCGTATGGGCTTTGAAAAATACCATGCCAGCAAGAGAGCGAATATCAAACTACCCAACACTGCCGATACAATCGGCAGAAAAGGCAAAAAATGATCATCGTGCGGATGAGGCGGCGGCCGCTCGCCGGCCCGGTCCGGTCCTTGGCCTTCATCGAAGGGCGGAGGATACCCATCGTGCAGAAGCGCTCCGCCCTGCGGCGGCGGATGTTCGCCGGCCCCGTAACTGTCGGCGGCATGGGGTAACGCCGGGGAGAACAACAAATAACGATGCCCGTCCGGCGCCTGCACCTGTCGAACCATGTGGCGATGGGTATCTGAGCGCAATATGCCGCGCGCTTCCTCCAGCACTTGGGGATTCAGTTTGCGCCCGAGCAATTCAAGATTTTCATCGTTGACTGCAACAATCTGGTGGTGATGGTCCATTTTTTCGAGCAAACTGCGTAGCGCCGAAACGCCGCCAAATTGCAGCGTGGATGCTGCCGACTCGATCAGGAAAGCGGCTGGCGGACTCAGGTCAAGCTGGACCTGCTGGGTGTCATGGCTCACATTTTTCAGCCAGATCGCACCGCCTATCCCGATCGTGGCAATCAACTGCGCAAGCAACGTGAAAGCAAAAAATTTCCAAAATAACCGCCCCACCCCCTACTCCTTGATGAATTGGTAACCGAGACGGTATACCGTCTGGATACAGGATCGCCCGTCCGCCAAGGTTCCCAGTTTGTGGCGCAGACTGCTAAGGTGTACATCGATATTACGATCAAATCGCGTCAGCGCGCGCCCCAACCCCTGTTCCGACAACTCGCCCTTGCTGACGGGACGGCCGGCGTGCCGAACCAACACCTCAAGCAAGTTGAATTCGGTGCTGGTCAATTCAAGCGGCTTTCCCTGCCATTCGGCACGGCGCCGTTCCGGCCACATGGTCAATTCATTGACCGACAGGACGACATTTTGAGTGCCGTCGGATTGACCGGTCCGGGTGCGGCGCAGAATGGCGCGAATGCGGGCGGTCAGTTCGCGCGGGGTACACGGCTTGGGCACATAGTCGTCCGCCCCCAGTTCAAGCCCGACGATACGGTCGGTGTCGTCCCCTCTGGCGGTCAACATCAACACCGGCAACTGGCTTTTCACCCGTATGCGCCTGAGTGTTTCAAGACCATTCATGCCCGGCATCATCACATCCAGAACCGCAATCATATAAGACCCGGATAACGCCTCGGATACGCCGGCTTCGCCATCATGCACGGCAACGACACCGAATCCTTCCTGCTCAAGGTATTCCTTCAACATGTCCAGGAGTTCAACGTCGTCGTCAATCAAAAGTACCTGCGTCATTGCTCTAGTGTTCCATTCCCTGTCAGCCCGGCATGATAACCAGCGGCGCTCGCCTAGACCAGCATTGAGCGCCTATTTTACCCAACTTTACATTCGCAACCGCTCGTGGAGAAATTCTGCGGCACGCACTCCTTTACCCAAATTTACGTCGAGTTAACCGCATTTAACCGGCAGATCACAGAGAATTGCACTCATCGCAACAGCCTCTTAACTTCAACCACAATGGAACGGAACACTTCATGAAGACACTGCCACCTATTTTCAAGCAACTTCTGATCGCCGCCGGCATTGCTCTTGCATTGCCTCTTTCTGCGCAAGGGGAACCTCCGCAAGATGGAGGACGTGAGCACTGTACCTGGCCCATGATACCGCCTCCCGGTCACGGTCCCGAGAAGATGATGCCCGGCGGCATGTTTCCGACGGATGACGTATTTCCGCCGAATAGCGGCGCGGTCCCGCCATTCCTGCATGGCGTGACGCTCACCGAGGCCCAGCAAGACAAGATTTTTTCGATCATGCATGCGGCAGCACCGTTGCTGCGCGAACAGGACAAATTCGCTCGCAAGAGCGCCGAGGGAATACGTCATCTTGCGGCATCCGGGCAGTACGATGAAGGCAAGCTCAAATCACTTGCCGATTCCAATGCGCGAGCGATGGCGGAAATCATGATCTTGCGCGTGCGAAGCGCACACCAGATTTATTCGTTGTTAACGCCGGAGCAACGTGCGCAAGTTGAAGAAATCAAAGCAAAGTTCGACACACACCGCGGATTGAGAGCACAAATCGAAGAAATGAAACCAAAGTTCGACGCCTCCCACGGATCGAACGGCAGGTAAGAGGCATGAAAGTTCGTGCCTAGTCGGTCGGACCGTCAAAAAATAACTCGGCCGGCGTTTGATCAATTTGGGGCGGCAATAAGCCGCTGCTGACCAACTCTTCATAGTTGCAGACCCGATTTCGGCCGTTTGCCTTGGCATAGTATAGCGCCCGGTCGGCGTGGCCGAGTATCACGACCGGGGTCTCGCCTTTGATGCAGGCAAAACCGACGCTGACCGTCACTTGACCGACTTGCGGAAAATCGTGTTTCTCAACGTTGCCGCGAANNCTTCTTCGCGCGTGGTGGAGCGTAAAAGAATGACAAACTCCTCACCGCCAAAACGAAACATCCGATCCTGGCTCCGAAATGAAACGCGCAACAGATTGGCGATCAGAATCAACACTTCGTCACCGTATAGATGACCAAATTGGTCGTTAACCCGTTTGAAATGGTCGATATCAACGACGGCAAGCCATTGTCCCTGGACGCCGCCGTGCCGCCGGCGCTCATTGTCGATCTGATTTTCAGGAATGCTGCCCACCACCATTTTGGAAAACTTTTCATCGAAAGTCTTGCGATTCAGCAAGCCGGTCAACGAATCGCGCTCGCTATAGTCCAACAGACTCTGGTAGTTCCGGTAGACGCCGAGCACTCCCTCAATAACATCCCTGATATGCGGCGAATAAGGCGTTGAGTTTATGATTTGCAAACAAGAATTCACCTTATCGTTAAGCCACACGGGTAGCCACAGGATGAAATCGCCGTCCGCGGTCGTTTCTTCAGCACAATTGATGTGTTTCGATATGCAGGCAACCAGAGCGGGGAAATGCGATATCAGTTCGCCCCCGCGATCGGCACTGAGCGTCTCTTCGCCCGCCACTATTAGCCCATCCTGCACCCAGACTCGCGGCCGAACGTACCACTCGTCGCGATAACGGAAAATCTCGAGCGCGCGCACCTGGACGGCGCCGACCAGATCATATAGCGCCTGCACCACCGAGACATCCAGTAAGCTATGGTCACGATGGCCGGTAATGCTGACCAGGTGCTTTATCAGCGGTTCCATGGCGTAAGAACCCGAAATGGCGTAACCCGACCGCCGTCGACGCGCGAACGACGGACGGAAGACCGAAAAATCACACGGTACGTTGCTATCTGCATCACAATCACATTCCGTATCATGAACAATTTACAACTATTCTTGGTTTCTATGATATCGCGAATGGCGCGTTGAGGACCATTTAAATATATAGCGTATGCGCTCTTTCCCCCAATGCGATCCTTCCCCGCCTAACTGCCGGGTCATGTTCCATTAAGACGAATCAAACTGCATCGGCCCACATCTGGCAGGCGTCAATTGCACGCTGCCAACCTTGCATGCGGGCCTGCGCTTCGCGGGATTCGAGCGCCGGCGTGAAACGATGCTCAAGCTTCCATTGGCTTTGTATTTCGCTGACATCCTTCCAGTAGCCGACCGCCAACCCGGCAAGATAAGCCGCACCCAGGGCGGTAGTTTCGGTAATGTGCGGCCGGACGACGTCAACGCCGAGAATATCCGATTGAAACTGCATCAATAGATTATTCGCTACCGCACCGCCATCGACACGCAATTCCGCAATTTTTCCGCCTAGGTCGGCTTCCATCGCCTTCAGCACATCACGCGACTGGTACGCAATGCTGTCGAGCGCCGCGCGGGCAATGTGTGCGGAGGTGGTGCCGCGCGTTATGCCAAACAGCGTGCCACGGGCGCGGGCGTTCCAATGGGGAGCGCCGAGCCCGGCGAAGGCGGGAACAAAATAGACGCCGTCGCTGTGCGCCACCGAGCCGGCCAACCCTTCGATTTCCGATGCGCTCCTGATAATTCCCAGCCCGTCGCGCAGCCATTGCACCACCGC
>PKWO01000094.1 GCA_003132085.1 Oxalobacteraceae bacterium
GCCGACGACTACCTGACCAAACCATTTGGCTCCGGTGAATTGCTGGCACGCGTGCGCGCCACGCTGCGGCGCCAACGACACCCATCAAACAATGAAAACGGCGTAATGCAGTTTGGCGACGTTGAAATCGATATGCGCGAACGCCTAGTCACCAAAGCAGGACAAGATGTACATCTGACGCCGACCGAATATCGATTGTTAACAGCGTTGCTGAACAATGCCGGGCGCGTTGTCACCAATCCGCAACTGCTACGTGAAGTATGGGGGCCCTCGCACTCGGAAAGCGGGCACTATCTGCGCGTCTATATGGGGCATCTCCGGCACAAGTTGGAGGATGACCCGGCTCAGCCGAAATACCTGCAAACAGAAACAGCAGTCGGTTATCGATTGGTGTTGACATCAAAATAATTCAGCCCCGTATCTTCCGCACAACTGGAGAGTATCCGACATGCAGCATCAAGTCTTGCCTTCCACGATAGAAACGATCGTTCGCTATAACGCCGGACGGGACCCGGAAAGGTTATTGCTCAAGTATCGTGCTCTGGCGTCCAATGCCTTTTCGTTTTTGCGCGGCACCTGCCACCTTTACTTTGAGCAGTTACCTGCCCATCCGATATTGCAGAACGCGCCGCCAGCATAGATATGCGGCGACCTGCATCTGGAAAATTTCGGCACTTACAAGGCGGACAACCGTCTTGTCTATTTCGACATGAATGATTTCGACGAAGCGATTTTAGCTCCCTGTTCATGGGAAATAGTTCGCCTATTGAGCAGCATTCTGATAGCCGCCCCTTCCTTGTCGATCGAGCGCGAAGATGCGCTCGCATTAAGCCGCCGTTGCCTGCATAATTATGCCGACACCCTAGCCTGCGGTAAGGCTCGATGGATCGATCGGGATGCCGCGGACGGACTGATCGGCGAGTTGTTCCAGCAGCTCGCCGGACGCCGCAGACGAGAGTTCATCGAAAGCAGGACTACCGCAGCATCCAAGCATCGCATCATTCGCACTGATCGCGGCAAGGCATTGCCGGCCAGCGATGCGGACAAGCTGAGCATACAAGAATGGATGATGGGATACGCGGCGGCCAAGGAAAATCCGGATTTCTTCAACGTGATCGATATCGCACGCCGGGTTGCCGGAATCGGCAGCCTGGGACTGGAACGGTTTGTGATCCTGATTGAAGGAAAGGGTGGTGTCGATGGACATTTTCTGCTTGATCTGAAAGCCAGTGCTCCGTCATGTATTAGCAATAAAACCCCCTTTCCCCAACCCCGTTGGCCGTCCGAGGCAATGCGCGTTGCAGCGGTCGGATCGCGCATGCAGGCCATCCCGCCGGCATTTTTGGAGGCAGTCAACGTCAAGGGAAAAGCCTTCCTTCTCAGGGGTTTGCAGCCGTCCGAGGATCGCGTTGATTTACAAGGCGCCGCTGCCCATCCCAAGCAGTTAGGCCGATTGATGTGCGAATTCGGCGCGATTGCAGCCTGGGCGCAGTTACGCTCATCCGGGCGCGAGGGATCCGCCAACGCAGACGCATTGATCGCCTTTGGACATGAGCGCAAGCAATTGGATGCCCTGCTCGACATCGCGTCCCATATGGCGGATCAAGCGGAAAACGACTGGCGCGCGTTTGCGCAGCATTGTACGACCGGAATTGATACGCTCGTCAGCTTGTCGGCATAAGAAACCGGCTAGATGCAACATCAGCCTCATTAATGACCGGCAACACCACGCCGCCGCTTTTTCAGCACGGCAAAACGGACTACCACGCGCAATCCGCATTGACTTAACAGATCATGGTGCGCGCAGAACTGGTTCAAATGACTGCCTGATACGCATCACTATTGCTCTGATTGACCGCCGCAATATGAGAGGGGGTCTCGGCAGGCGGCACCATATGGTCAAACGTCTTTTTCGTTTGTTTTTCCGATTCGTGGGAAATGAATTGGGCTGCAATATCAAACCATTCGTCACTCGATATAACGCGTTGGGCAAGCGGCAGGAAATGCATATCCTCTATTGCCAAGCGTTTCAGCAGATGTTGGCAATACAATTCCAATGAATTGCATACATCCTCAATGTTGAATGATCCTTGCGCAAAAGCTTGGCGCAAGCGTTCGCGTACCGTCGCGAGAATAATTCTACCCATTGCGGTAAGTGCTTCTATGTCAGCAAGCAATGAATCGTTCTCCGTAGTTGCCGCACGTATCGCCGGCAGCACGTAAAGCTCGATATTACGGTTTCGGCAGGCTTCGTCCAATTGCACGAATTGTGCGAGCAAGGACTCAATCTGACGTTGATCCGCAACCACTTTCCTACTTCTTTTTTGTTGAATTTCGTGTTGCAATTCCAGCAACCGACCGAGCACCTTCTTTTGTTCCACTGATAGTGCGACGAGCGCATACGTAAGCGTAAGCATGTCAGCTCCTTCAGCATTTTCCGTCAGCACAGGAGACGGACGGCGCTGCAATGATCAAGTTTCAACAAGGGGGACGGATAAGTTGCGTAAAAACGCCTTATCCAGACTGCTTAGTCTAGTGCATATTCGCCGAAATTCAAGCGCTGTTCTAGCGCCTCGCTCTTGGAAGAAAATGCCGGCCTTCCGTATCGAATCGCTGCGGCGCCGCTCAAAATTCTTCCCAGTCGTCCGCTTTGGCGATAGCAAGCGGTTTGACGCGTGCCGGTGCGCGCGGCGCCGCTGCCGCCACGGTCGCCCTGTCTGGCAACGATGGCCGTTTTGCGGCCGGCGGCCGCTTGACCGGCGCCGGCCTGGCCGTTGCCGCGGCAAACCCCTTATCCTCGAGCTTGAACGTATCGACCACCTGGGCCAGTTCTGCAGCCTGATCCTGCATGCTCTGGGCGGCGGCGGCGGCTTGTTCGACCAGCGCGGCATTTTGTTGCGTCGTGTCGTCCATCGCGATGATCGCCTCGTTTACCTGCGCAATGCCGGCACTCTGTTCCTTGCTGGCGGCGGTGATTTCGCTCATGATGTCGGTCACGCGTTTGACGCTGGCTACCACTTCATCCATGGTGGTGCCCGCCTCGTCGACCAGTTTG
>PKWO01000528.1:0-2674 GCA_003132085.1 Oxalobacteraceae bacterium
TGACCTTGGCGGTTTCATCGGGTCGATTCCAATACCCAGCCATCACTTGCGGACCCCGAATCGCAATCTCACCGGGCACGCCCAATGGAACCGGGTCACCATTGTCGTCGAGGATGATAATTTCGGTGGAAGGAGCAGGCAATCCGATCGATCCGGTATATTCAGTCGTGTCGGCCGGATTGCAGGTTGCCAGCGGCGACGTTTCCGACAGACCGTAACCTTCTGAAATAGGACAACCGGTCAGTTTGATCCAGCGGTCGGCAACTGCTTTTTGGACCGCCATGCCGCCGCCGTTACTCACCTTGAGTCCGGAAAAATCCAGTTTGGCAAATTCAGCATTGTTCAGCAAGCCGTTAAACAATGTATTCACGGCCGGGAACATATTGAACTTATGTTTTGCGAGTTCTTTCACAAACCCGCCGATGTCGCGCGGATTCGGTATCAGGATATTCATTGCGCCGGCACGGGTACCCAACAGGCAGCATGAAGTTAACGCAAAAATGTGATACAGCGGCAGCGCGCACACTACCACCAGTTGCTCCACCTTGGGTTCTTTTTCCAACGCGGGTTGCAGCCATGCGTCCGATTGCAGCACATTGGCAATCACGTTGCGGTGCGTCAAAGTCGCCCCTTTCGATACGCCGGTAGTGCCGCCCGTGTATTGCAAAAATGCAACGTCATCGTGCCCGAGATCGACCGGTTGCAAGCTGAGCTTGCCGCCATCGGATAGAGTCCGCTTAAATGGCACCGCATTCGGCAGCGAAAACGCCGGCACCATTTTCTTGACATTCCGGACCACGAAGTTAACCAGCGCTCCCTTGAACCCGCCTAACAAATCGCCCATGCTGGCAACCACCACATGCTTGATCTTGGTCGCGGCAATCACATGCTCAAGCGTAACCGCAAAATTTTCCAGAATGATGATGGCTTCCGCACCGGAGTCGTTAAGCTGGTATTCCAATTCGCGCGGTGTATATAGCGGATTCACGTTCACCACCGTGTAGCCGGCCCGCAGGATAGCCGCAATCGCAATCGGGTATTGCAACACGTTAGGCATCATGATTGCCACCCGTGCGCCCTTTTGCAATCCCCTGCCTTGCAACCAGGCGCCCAATTTTTTGGACATGTCGTCGACCTCAGCGAAAGTGAGGAATTTGTCCATGCACACGTACGCGTTGCGGGTGGCGTACTTGCGGAATGCCTCTTCAAGCAAATGCGCCAGCGACCGATATTGCGTGTAATCAATCTCTGCGGGAACGCCTTTCGGATACGACTTAAGCCAAAATTTATCCATTATCTGTCTCTGAAAATAGTTGTTATGTGCATCCGATGTGCAGGATCAGTCAATCCAATTCGCCGGATTCCTGCTCTTCTGTGCTGATGCTATCGGGCGGAGCGCTTGGGTGCAAGCGATTTACGCAGTATTCGAGCAACTCTTCTAGCATGACATTGATATTGCGGCGCATCAAAATGCGCACGCAAGTGAACCAACTGCTCGTTGTCTTGGGTTGGCGGAAGGGAGGAGTGTTTGCGCGGGCGGTCAGGTTATCGGCCTGCGCCAAGCGCAGCCGTGGCGGCAGGCGAAGATGGGGCAATCAACGAAAGCCTGCGATGCCGCTCGGTTTTATCAAGCAACGACAGCTCTCGCACCGCAGCATAAAACCTGGCAAAGCTCTTCTCCTGCTGCAGCAATGCTCTGAATGCCGGCACAAAATCATGATACGTGGCGATGGAGGCCAAGTGTGCATTGGACAGCGGTTCGGCGAACCAGCGGTCATAGCCGGCAAACCCGCCCCAACCTGCCTTCAAGGTCTGGTACTCGTCTTTAAGTTCTTGAAAAATTGCCGCTTTTTGCTGTCGTTTGTCGTCATCGCTGGTCGGACCCGCATAATTGGCGGCCAATTTTTCCCGATATTTCATCAGCAAGTTCAGGAAGTCCCGTTTGCGCCGCTCTTGCGCCGCATACGCACTACGCTGATCGTCATCGCCGTATTTCCTCATCCAGCGCTCAACGCCCTCTTCCTCCACCGTGGTCGCGAACGATTCATTGAACTGCGAATCGCCTTGGGCATACACCACTTGATGCGCCAATTCATGAAACACCATGCGCGCCAGTTCACCGTCCGGATAACCGATGAAGGTCGACAACACCGGATCGCTAAACCAGCCGAGCGTCGAATAGGCAGGCACCCCCCCGACCTGAACATCGTAGCCCTCGCTACGCAACTCTGCCGCAAAGGCTTGCGCATCATCCTTATTGTAGTAGCCGCGATAGTCTACGCAGCCGGCCACCGGGAAACACCATTGTTTGGGCACCAAGGACAGCTCGGGCGTCGCCACAATATTCCACAACACGAAAGGCCGTTTCAGATCGGTGTAAGACTTATAGCTGGCATTGTCCGGCAGACCCAACTCACTGACCGCAAACGCGCGCATCTCGTGCACCTTGGCGAGCCGGGCTTTCAACTTCTCGCTTGCGCCCGGATCCGCCAGCACCTCGTCGATCGGCTGGGCGTCGCTTAACAAAGACACTTGTCCATGTATCGCCTGCGCATAATAGCCAAGCTGCGCGCAGCCGCCGAGCAGCGCTGATAACCCTACGCACAGTACCATCCGCCAGTGCATGTTCAAACCTGGTGTCCCGAGTCATTCATTCGTGGAACAATTAAATGTG
>PKWO01000528.1:2701-3354 GCA_003132085.1 Oxalobacteraceae bacterium
AATTAATGACTCGGGATACTAGCCTTCCGCCTTTTCAACCTGGACCAGCAAATCGTAAAAGGTCGGGCCGCGGCCCATGTCGGTCAGACGCTGGCTGGTGACTTCATTCGCGTTCTTGCCGTCGCTCGCCAGCTTTTTCCACCAGATCGACAAACCCACCACCAGTCCGGGCCGCGCCCTATCCGTTACCCGCGCTTTGGCGACGAACGAGCCGCGGTCGTTGAAAATGCGCACCATGTCGCCGTTGCCGACTTGACGGGCGGCGGCGTCGCCTGGATGCATGTCAAGATGCGGTTCGCCTTCGGTGGCGCGCAAACTCTGGACGTTGACGAAACTTGAATTGAGGAAATTGCGCGCCGGCGGTGAAATCATCGCCAGCGGATATTTGGCCGCCAATTCCGGATCGGTTGTCACCGATTCATAAGGAGGGATGTAAGTTGGCAGCGGGTCTAGCCCGTCTTCCTGCATGCGCGCGGAATACAACTCACATTTACCCGAAGGTGTCGGGAACCCGCCTTCGGCAAACGGCGCATCCCGCATATTAAGCTTTTGCCAGCCGTTTCGTTTCAGCGAATCCCAATCGAAATGAATGGCCCGCACGTCCTTGTTATTGAACGCCGCGGCTGCGATCGTATCATCGCTCTCTCTGAAAC
>PKWO01000366.1 GCA_003132085.1 Oxalobacteraceae bacterium
GGAACTTGCGCCTTCGGTGCCGTGCCGGTGGGACTCGCCACCGTTTCCAGCATCGCACGCATCTCGCGCGCGGTCTTTTCTGAAATCACGCGTTGACCGACAGGCGGCTCGTCCACCTTTTGAAAAGACAAAGGAATTTCGTCGCCGTCACGGGCAAAGATCATGTAGGCCCTGGCCAGTTGTATCAGCGAAACCGAAATACCCTGGCCGTAGCTCATGGTTGCCTGCTCAATCGGACGCCAGGACTTATACGGACGCACGCGACCCGCCACCGCGCCGGGAAAGCCGAATTTCGGCTGCTGGCCGAAGCCGACCGTCGTGAACATATCCCACATTTCCTGTGCCGGCATATCGAGCGCAATCTTGGCGGTGCCTATATTGGATGAATGCTGGATAATTTCGGCAACCGTCATTACCCCATGCGGATGCGAATCGTGAATCGGGGCGGGACCAATATACATAATGCCGGGCGCCGTCTGAAACGTCGTATTTGGCGTAACGCGATGGGTGTCGAGCGCCAATGCCACCGTGAACGGTTTCAGAGTTGAACCCGGCTCGAAGGTATCGGTCATTACCCGGTTGCGCAATTGCGCGCCGGTCAATACCGCCCGGTTATTCGGATTGTAGGTCGGCATATTTGCCAACGCCAGCACTTCGCCGGTCTTCACGTCCAGCACCACTATCCCGCCGGCCTTGGCCTGGTATTTTGCGACCGCCTCTTTCAGTTTGGTAAAAGCGATGTACTGGATCTTGCTGTCGATCGACAAAACCAGATCTTTGCCGTCATGCGGTTCGCGCACCGCCTGGATATCTTCGACGATACGCCCCATCCGGTCCTTGATGACGCGGCGACTGCCGGTCATGCCGGCCAACGTATTCTGTTGTGCGAGCTCCATGCCATCCTGGCCCGCATCTTCGACGCTGGTGAAACCCACCACATGCGCGGTCACATCGGCTTCCGGGTAGAAACGCTTATATTCCTTGCGGGTGTCGATGCCGTCGATATCGAGTTTGGCGATTTTGTCGACCGTGTCCTGCTCGACCTGGCGTTTCAGGTACACAAAGCTGCGGTCCGAATTCAGCTTGCCGTGCAATTCAGCATCGCTCATGTCGAGCAAACCGGCCAGTTCGGTCAATTTGGCCTTGGGTGCCTGCAGCACGTCGTCGGGAATCGCCCAGATCGCCTTGACCGGCATCGATGAAGCCAGCACCTGGCCATTGCGGTCGGTAATCTTGCCTCGCGTAGCGGGCAACTCAAGTGTGCGCGCATAACGCGATTCGCCCTGTTTTTGCAGAAACTCGGTCGAAATTCCCTGCAACCACAGCGCACGCCCTATCAATGCGCAGAAAGCAGCGAACAGCACGAACAGCACAACCCGCGAACGCCATGCAGGCAGCTTCATCGCCAACACCGGGCTGGCGGAAAACGGCACGCCTTTGGCTGCGGCGGTACGCGAAATGCCGCGCGTCATTTGTTTCCCACAGTCAGGTATTGGGTGCGCTCGTGCGTCACCGGCACCATGTTCAGGTCGCGCCGGGCCAAAGCCTCGATCCGAGCGTGCAGACCCAGGGTTGATTGGTCCAGTTGCAGTTGCGACCATTCGATGTCCAACTGGCGCGCCAATGCCTGCGCGCGTTCCAGTTCAATAAACAGCCGGCGCGATTGATATTGGGCGTTGACCAGCGACAGCGCACATAGCACCAAAGCCACGACCAAAACAAAATTGAGGCGCCCGCTCATGGTCTGCTCTTCGCGGCGGCTACATCGCCCACGCGTTCGGCCACCCGCATCACGGCGGAGCGCGCCCGAGGATTACCGTCGATTTCAGATGCTGAGGGCTTCATTTTCAACAGCAGTTTCATTTCCGGCTGCGGCAAATCGACGGCACGAATCGGCAGGCGACGGTCAGGCTGCGGCACATTGGCTTTGGAAGCCATGAAACGCTTGACGATGCGATCTTCCAATGAATGAAAGCTGATCACCACTAACCTCCCATGCAGGGCCAGATGTCTAAATGCCTGGTTCAATCCTATTTCGAGTTCTTCAAGCTCTTTATTGATGTAAATCCGGATAGCCTGAAAAGTACGAGTGGCCGGGTCTTTGCCTTTCTCGCGGGTTTTAACGGCGCGCGCCACGATCTGGGCAAGCTGTCGTGTGCTTGAAATTGGCCCGACTGCCCGGCCAGCAACAATCGCCTTTGCAATCTGAAAAGCAAACCGTTCTTCTCCATATTCTCGTATGACCTTTTCGATTGTCTGCTCGGCTTCCGTGGCCAGCCATTCCGCCGCCGATATGCCGCGCGTAGTATCCATGCGCATATCGAGCGGCCCATCAAGGCGAAAACTAAAGCCCCGTGCCGCATCATCGACCTGCGGCGACGATATCCCCAAATCCAGCAACACGCCGTCCACCAGCGCAACGTGACGCTCGGCCAGCGCTTCGCGCATCGTCGCAAAACTGTCGTGCACGATCTCGAAGCGCCGGTCCGCCGCCTTTATCTGCGCAGTCGCGATCGCTTGCGGATCTTTATCAAAGGCGATCAAGCGCCCGTTTGCGCCGAGACGCTCCAGTATCTTGCCGCTATGCCCGCCGCGCCCGAACGTGCCATCTATATAGATGCCGTCGGCACGCGGGCCGTTAATCGCCAGCGCTTCCACCGCTTCATCCAACAACACCGTCCGGTGCTGAAAATCTGGCACCGCTTGTGAACTCATCGCCGGCCGTCAGAATGAAAAATTGCTAAGCACATCCGGCATGCCGGCGGCGATCGCTTGCGATTCGCTGTCGGCGAGTTTGCCGGCGTCCCATATTTCAAAATGACTCCCCATCCCCAACAACATGACGTCGCGCGACAAACCGGCCGCAGTCCGCAATTCCGGCGCGATCAATATTCTCCCCGCCGAATCCAGTTCCACATCCGACGCGTTGCCCAAGAAGATGCGTTGCCAGGCACGCGCCGACATCGGCCACGCCGCGATCTGCTCGCGATGGCTCTCCCAAATCGGGCGCGGAAAAAACAACAGGCAGCCATGCGGGTGTTTGGTAAGCGTGACGCGTCCTTCGCACTGAATAAACAGTGCGTCACGATGCTTGGCTGGAATAGACATCCTGCCCTTGGCATCGAGATTTAATGCGGACGCCCCTTGAAACACCTCGGCTCCCCTCTCATTGTTGAATTTCGGTAGTAGACGCGGTCAGTGCTTGCAGGTAAAAATCGATAAATTTACCCACAAAAAGACACTTTTCCACACTGCCGCCCACTTTAGTGGAAGCGCTATGGGAGGTCAAGCGATATTAGGAAAGAAAAACAATGACTTTTTTCAATGAAGTCAAGGACTTAGCCTATTGCGTTAATGTGTTATTTATCGAAATTCTTAAAATAATTAAGCACTTATCGTTGATAGTGAAGGTGGTATCTCATATAAACACATGTGTTTATCGGATGTAAGGAGAGAATTGGCGGCGTAACCTGTTGTTGGTTAATGATAGGCCGCGATTGATTCGGTACGAATCCGTAATAGATGCGAAATATCCGCGATTGAGGTGAAACAAACGCATCGTCAAACGCTTTGAAGCGTACGATTTAAAGTCCAACTTATTTAACGAGGTATGTCATGACAAAGAAATTTGAATTTGAAGGTAGGCACATCGAAATCCGCGTGGCCGACATGGGAGGCCTAAATCGAAAGGTGAAAGCCTTCTACCTGGATTCGAACGAGGAAGTTAACGGCTATTCATATTCCGTTGATCTGCCGACCGCACTCGATTTTTCGCGGCAACACGGCTCAGCCATTGACCATTTGATTGAACTCGCGCAGGCCGATGTCGAGAACAAGGCATGGGAAAAATATATTGCTTCGCATAAAGCGTAAAACCCACACAGTCAACATGTATTTTTCGCGTAAGATTGCATTAAACCGGTGAGCCGTGGAAATTCGGAGTCCACGGGCCTGGACAGCCGCCTTGGTGGCCTACTTGGATGGAGGAACGTCCGGCCTCCCATCGGTTCCTTACTTTTTCGCCCCCCTACGTGACAGAACCTGCATTTGGGAGCCATGTATGACAGCAGAAATAACTACCGCTCTCATTGCCGTATCAGGTGCCATCGCCCTGGCCGGTGCCACTTATTGGTTCACCAAGAAACGTGAGCGAGACGCGGAATTACGCAAAGAGAAGCTGGAGCACTACAAAGATTTCGTGTCCAGTCTGAGTGGTGTGATTTCTGGTGAAGGCACGCCGGAAGGCCAGCGCACATTTTCGCGTGCATGCAATAAACTCAACTTGATCGCTCCGCAATCGGTAGTTCAAGCTCTGCAAGATTTTCAGCAAGAAATCAAAGTAACTAATACGCTGGGAAGCATAGAGCAGCATGACCGGCTTATGTCCAGGTTGTTTTATGAAATGCGTAAAGACCTTCAAGTCACAAAGAAGGTCGAAGACCCATCATTTATATTCGGCCTTTGGTCATCGGGTGTACCTCCCGAGCGGCCTAACCTTCCGTCAAACGATTAGGTTAACCCCAACTGTTTAATAAACGTACGCGAGTTCACATGGTTTTGTTCTATACTAGCCCTGAACCGGTGAGCTGTGGAAATTCGGAGTCCACAGGCTGGGAAAGCCGCCTTGGCGGCCTGCTTGGATGGAGGGACGTCCGGCCTCCCATCGGTTCACTTCCTTTTGGCCTTGTTTAACGCGCCTACGAAAGCCCTTACCTTTTTGTTCAGTTCGTCACCATGCGCCGCAGCAGTTCCATGCCGCGTTGATTACGCGGGTCGGCATCGTCGGCAAACTGCTGCGTCTCGATTACCTTGGTTTTCGCACCCTGCTGATTTGCACTCAGTCTGTCCGTCTCTATCGTATTGTGTTCATTCAACCGCCGTAGCATTTCCGTGCCCCGGTCACTATACGGGTCGGTCGAATGCGCCACTTGTGCGCTGTTGATTGCAACCTGACTGAGGTCGGCGAGCGAAGGCAGCGCGGGATTATTGGTAATCGCCACGCTCAAGATGCGCTGTACCTCGCCGGTCTTGCCGTCGAAAGTAAATACCGGCGAAATGTAACGGTATTCGCGGGATGCAATCATGGTTTTAGCCTTGTCGTTCCACTTGATTCCTACAGCAAACATCCCTACCCCGTCGCGCCACTCCAGACGGTTAAACCACCCGGCAGCGGGCGCAGGTTGTCCATTTTGGGTGGTATGTATCGATTGATGCTCATAGTCGATGAGGATGTCTTTGCCGCCCGCCAGCGAGGCGGTGATGACCCGCGCCGCATCGGCTGAATCCATTTTCCAACCGGGTAGCCCTTGCGGGCGTCCGTCATTGGCACGAAATACGCCATCCGGCAAAATCCGAATTTCGTTTGCGGCCCCGGTCAATTCTTGCGATAGGTTTGCAGTTTCCACAGTCAATATCCTTATGATGGAATCCGTACACCAAGCGCGGTAAGCTTGCTGACGAGATCGGCCTTTTGTCCCTGCAAGGTGCTCAATTGCGCGTTCAAGCTAACGATTGCGGCGCGGCGCGTCACCCGGTCAGTGCCTATCATGTCCGGGTGTATGGCGTCATAGCCGAATGCTTCGGGCGGCATGTCTGCCATAAGCGCCGACAAGCCCTGTTTCACCAGTTGCCCAAAAAAATAGTAAAGCACTTGGTCGTTAAAAACATTCTTGTAAGGCGTTAACAGTTGAATAAATCCGGCCCCGTTTACCGCCCCTTCAATGTCACAAAAACGTAGCGGCTTGCCTGCAAGCGCAGGATTATTGTTATTCCCGCTCATATAATTTTGCGCAAAGTTGCTGACTGTTCCCGTAATTTCGTCTTGCGCATATTTCAAGCCGCTGGCGTCAATAAAATCCAGAATGCCGGCCTGCAAGTCAGCCAAGGGAATATAAGCAAGCGGCGCGGCCGTCAATTGGCTTTGCGTATCGGCGATCTGGGCGCAAACGCTGGCATAGTCGCTTTTTAGCTGGGTAACGGTCGTCTGTACTTGCGCGAAGGCGGTAGCGGCGGCGTCAAAGATTGTATCGTCAGTAGCCATAATGAATCCTTTTATAGTTGTGCATTTTCATGCGGAGGGGTGGCGGTCATATCCGTTTCTTTGAGAATGGAGCGGATACGTCGTTCGGTTAAATTGAATTGAACGGACAATTGATTGACCGTCACACCGCTGTCATAGGCGGCGACGATGCGGCGATCACGATCAAGTAAAATCTCTTTCATGCCTACCGGAATGTAAATCGTCTCCCCGGCAAAATGACCGCATAGCCGATGCGTCGCATTCATTCCGATCACTTCGGCCAAGGCAGCGAAAGCTTTATCGCCGCGCCCTACTTCGCCTTTTGGCACCGTGAAATTTCGACCGCCGAAAGTGCCTCTATTCGTTAATAGCCGTGTCGCTTCCTGGCCGATAACTTGGTGAAGCAATGGAATGATTGACTGGGTGTTGCTGGGTGTCGGCATCGCGGTAAATCCCTGGAAGATGACGCGCCGGGTGGCGCATCAATGAGGGATATTCTGTATGAAACGCATCACCTTGCTAACCTAGAAATGTTTCAGTGAGTAGCTGCCCATTTAACCTTGGTTGCAGTTCGGCAGTTCGTTGCGCCATCGTCGCGTGGCGGCGATACCGTGAAACACCCGTTAATCGCTCGATGGCGGTGTTTTTTCACGCGGGGATGGCGGAAGGTGTCGAGCGGAACGGAAAAACGCGTGTAGCGCTGTTTTGATGCCGCACGGAAAACGCGACGCAAAATAAAACGACCCCGTGATGAGGGCCGCTTTGTCGATAAAGATGAGCAATGGCCGTCCGCTATGGTCTCTTCTCCCCCTTCTTGACGAATGCGCCGGTAATTAAATCTCTGAGACGTTCCTCAATGCTCCCCTCTCCCGTCGCTTCCGGCACATCCCGCGCTTGCGTCTCTACCAGTGCGGGCGCTGGCCCTGCTTTTATTTCCAACGCCCGTATTCCCCTATACGGCTCGTCCAGGAACTGAGTGTTGAGGCCGCGCATATTGGCCCCCAATTGACGCAAGACGATGCCGACGCCGTTTAACGTATCCGGGAAGGCTTCATCTTTGCTAAATTGCAGCAAGTCTCCTATGGCCGCGATACCCGCGCCCAGGTCATCAACCTGATTGAACAAAGTTTCGCAGTGTGCTGCTGGATTCATTTTTCTATACCCTTCTTGTCGTTGTTGGCAATCCAATTATTCAGTGCTGCAATCAATTTTTGCATGGCGTCACGCGTTAAAAAGCGCGGGTGCGATACCTTGCATGTCTTGTTGGTAAAGGCGATAAACCGGGCATCTTCGCAACCGTCAGCCATGCCCAACTCGACGCACCGGCTGTTGGCCGCACCCCATTGCGCCGCCGTTGGCCGGTCGTCGTTCAATACAGCGCCGCGCATTTTTTTGATGCGAGGGTTATCCAGCGCATTGCATAGGCGCAGGGTGGCGACGACCGATGCCAGTTCATGCAAGGTGCAATCCTTGGCGCTACGTCGGCCGCACAGGCTTTCCAGCCATGCGCGATAGTCGGCGTCGTCGGTATAGCCCAGCCGTGCCGCGCCCAGGTGAATCATGGCGTAATACTGGTTTTTGGTCGGCATGGCTTATCCCTTCGGCACGGCGTTGATCGTTTCCAGATCGATTACGCCGTACTCGCGCAAGACGCGCTGGAATACCCCGGCCAAGCTGCGCAATGCGCCGGGACTCTTTGCGATCTTCAGGCAAGCGGTACGTTCTGCCTTGCCGCTGACGCCCCAAGCCTGCATGATGCGATCTACGTCGTCGTCTGTGCAGCCGGGTATGACCTCACGAAATGAGGCCATCCGACTAATCAACTGCGCGGAGCCTTTGCCTTTTTTTAACGCCTCGTACAGTTCGCCATTACCGATTAGCGCCACGCCAAAACAACCGGCATCGACGTAACGCCGTAGCCCGTTAAATATGTGAATTCCGTCAATGTTTTTTAAATCTCCAAGATGTTGCGCTTCTTCGAGAATCAATACACCGCCCCTGCCTTGTGTTGCCTCTTCAATCTCACGTACTGCACGCAATTCGTTGCTGACTTCGTATGTAGGACTCACGCATGCCATCCCGATCATTTCCAATATGGCTTTTTTAGACATGGCGAAAGCTGTCAATTCAACTGTCCAGACCGGGCAATTGAATCCCTCTGCCTTGCGTACCTGCGCAACGTATTCGGCGACGCCTTGACTTTTCCCGCTACCGGATGGGGCGCATATATCGACAATCTGCTGTACATCCCGTGCCGTTTTAATCGCCTTCATGACAGCGCGTGTAACGCTGGTTTCTATTCGCGCCGGGATTCTTGTTTTTGTCGCGGCGCGCTCTTTGTCGAGTTCATTAAATTGCGCTTCAATCGCATCTTCAAGTTTGGCCGTGTCGCTCCACCTGTCCAGATTGTCGCGCTCATGGAATTTCTGCGACCAAAGATGAATCGCTTGCGTTTTGACACAAATTTCGTTGGCGATGCGCGCCATTAAATGGCCTTGCGATATTTCATCGGCAAGCCGAACCGTAAGTTTCTCCCAGCGCTTTTTCGCTTGCACATTGAACGCTTTCCGTCGCTCACGCTCCTGCGCCATGCGGTCCAATGAAAGGCCGTCATTGATGGCGTTAAATTGCCCATTTACAGCATCAAGTGATTCGTTTAACATCTCTTCTCCTGTTTGAAGTTCGCGGCAGGTTCCCGCCCGCCGCATTCGTTGTCTTGTTCAGCTTGCTTTCAGTTCATCCCTGAAGGTAAGCTGAATCCCTTAATGCCTCCTGCGTTTGCCTCAGTTTTTCCAGTCGCTTCGTGGTTACCTGTTCTGCCTCTGCTGCGGCCACTTGCTCTTGACGTTCCTGTTCAAATTGTGCTGCGTCACCTCTGTAGCGTTTGCCCGTTTCAGTATTGATATATTCGCCCGGATGGTCTGGGTCGGCCCGGAGCGGGCTTACCGGCGCCGCCACTGCCCGCACCTTGGTTGACGGCGCGATCACCAATGCATGACTCGGTGCAACCATCGGCGGCAAGGTCAATGCGGCGCTGCCGTCAGGCAAGGCAACCGACCCGCACGCCTTGGCCGCTTTAATCGCGTTTCTGCGCTGTTTGATGTGTTTCCCCTTGGCTTTTTCACGCGCCACCACCTTTACGCCATCCTGCGCCTCGATAAAATCGACCCGGCCTTGCGGCATGGCATCGCATATAAAGGCATCGCCGCGATAAACCGCAACCGGTGAATTTGGGTCGCCCCAGATGTAATGCACGTTAAATTTGCCGTCGCGTTCCGACACGGGCAGGTCAGTGAGTTCTTCCGCCCAATACTTCATGGGCATATCAAACCCCTTCATTTTGAAGCGCAAGGAAGCGTCATTTTTATCCAGCGATAACGAGACGACCCCCATCTTGCAACGGCGGATTTCGGAGGCGTCCGGTGTGCGCGTAACCGTTGTTAACGCCAACTCGTTATAGACATCCAGCGGGGTGCTCCCATTCATCCCATGCCCACGGTGCGGACGGTTTTCATATTCCGTAATGCTTTGAATAAGCTTGGCTCCGTAGGCTTCTACCGGAATGGCTTTCTTTTTGTCAAAGCCTTCCGGCTTGCTAAGTACGTCCTTGCCGCAATACGCCCCGGCAAATTCCGGCGCTTTGTCGCAATTTTCGGCAATGACGTTCCACCAGGATTCAATCGGCTTATCGCGGCCTTGACCGGGCTTTGACCAGTTCGCCTTGACCCCCATGGCAGTCAGAATCCCTATCGCTTCATCGGCTTTCGGCTTGAAGCGATATCGGGTCTTTTGCGCGCCGGTGAATGCCTTGTTTGCATATTCCCGCCCGTTGTCGAGTTTGAAATAGCTTGGCACTGCTTGGGTCTGCGTTAACGCCGTGCCAAATACGCCAAGCACCGCTTCAGTATCCGGTGCATGACAGACGCGAATCGACAGCACCCGCCGTGTCCGAACGTCGCGGATGGCTATGACAAACGGCCTATTTACAGTGCCATCCGGCCAAACACAAAACACGTCGGCCTTGCGTCCGTCCGATTCCCAGCACTGGTGCAAGGCCATCGACGCATAATCTCGTTCTATCGTCGGAAAACCGCGTTCCAACGCGGCCGGGCCGGCA
>PKWO01000080.1 GCA_003132085.1 Oxalobacteraceae bacterium
GCAGATGCCCGGCATGGATGGTTTGGCCACCATGCATGCGCTGCGGGAAATGCTGGCGGAATCGGCCACGCCGGTGGTCATCATGGTTAATGCTTTCGGACGCGGCAAACTAATCCAGGAAAAGACTGCGTCACAGGCGGATGCGATCCTGATCAAACCGGTAACCGGGTCCAGCCTGTTCGACGCATTGCACGAATCGCTTGCTGTACGTTCGGGCGACGAAAGGAAGTCGCCGTTCGAGCCACGCACTTTCGCGATACATCACCGCATCGACGGCGCCCATTTGTTGCTGGTTGAAGACAACCCCCTCAATCAGATCGTTGCCAAAGGCATGCTGGAGCAGGCCGGCGCAACCGTCGATGTAGCCGACAATGGTCTGGTGGCGATCGGTCTGCTCAGCGGCGGCGCGCGGAACTACGATTTGATCCTGATGGATGTGCAAATGCCCGTCATGGACGGATTCGCCACAACACGGACAATCCGCGACGAATTGAAGCTGACGATCCCCATTCTGGCCATGACGGCAGGCGTGATGCTATCCGAACGGGAGCAATGCACTGCATCGGGCATGAATGACTTCATCGCCAAGCCGATCGACATCGACCAGATGTTCGGTATGATCGTTCGGTATTTGCCGGCGCGAAGCAAAGCTGCACAAGATATTCCGGCAGCAACCGGAATACCTGCAGCAATACGAAAACAGGAGGCCGACCCGGTATTCGATCCAGCCCAGTTGCTGATGGTCGCCGAGGATAACCCCGCCTATCGCAGTCAGTTACTCGAACTGATCCGAAACGTAGTCGAACGTAGTCCCGACCAGATCCTTGATGCCCGCCTGGCATGGAAGGAGGGGCGGATTGACGATGCGGCGCGCGTGTTCCACACGTTGAGAGGCCCGATAGGAATGCTTGGCGCTAAGCAATTTACCGCGCTCTCGTTAGAGATCGAGAACGCGATCCGTAGCGGACAAGCGGTGCGCGTCGCATCGTTGTTTGATATCGCCGAACAAAATTTGAACTTGACCGTCGCGGCGGCACGGCACTGGCTTGAACAGCAGGCTATCCCCGACTCAGAGCTCCAGCCGGATGCTAGTGCGGACCAATTCGAGTTCGCGCAAGTCGAGCGGTTACGGGCATTGCTGTCGGAGCGTGACCTGGAAGCCTGCGACGTTTATACAGAACTCAGGACGTCGTTGCATGGCCGGCTAGCTCTGGAAGATATCACCGCGCTCGATGTCGCCATGGAGCGTCTACAGTTCCGGGAAGTGCTGCAGCAACTGCAGCGACTCATGGAATAAGGGGAATAAGGAAATATTTTTGTGACTGTTGTCAAGCAATGTCTAGCGTCCTGCTTATCTTGAAAACAGCGTCTTGAAGTTGTTGAACATCTCTTCGGCCAACAGAATATTTTCTGCCACTTCATTCATTTTGCATCGATTCGACCGCGAATAGGCGCGCAACACTTCGAACGCGGTATGACGATCGGTGGCAAATTTCGCCATCAGCAAGCCAACTGCCATGCTGGTTTCCCGCCCGGCATTCAATGCGATTGTCAGATTTGCCTCGCTACCTCGCAATTGCTTGATTTCGTCTGCACGGCCAAGCGCCGCTTCAAAGGCAGGGATCACCTGCGCAATATCAAACGGTTTCAACAAATAGCCGACAGCGCCATGTTCTGTAGCCTGCTTGACAATTTCAGCCTCGGCGTGCGCGGAAATGAACATGAAAGGGATGCTGCCTTCGACCTGCAGCCGTTCCGCCAGCTCTATACCGGACATTTCCGACATCTCAACATCCAATAGCGCCAAATCCGGGCAGAATTCGAAGGCTATTTTCAGCGCTTCTTTCCCGGAGCTTGCCTCCGCCGTTTCATAACCGGCATTCCGTAGAATTTGGCCGATAGTCGCAAGAGTCAGAGGTTCGTCGTCAACAAGAAGAACCCGGCGTTTAGGTGTCGATTTTTCAAGCATTGATGAAGATACTCCTTAAGATCGTACAGAATTCGGACCAACGACTTTACAACACTGTGCGGCGAAAATGATTTCGTCCTGACAAACGACGAATTGCCGTCCCGAATCCCATCCACGGAGCGCCAAACGCACCAATATCGTAAAAAAGAAACCTTTGACTGCGATAATACCCTTTGTAGCAGCGCAACCAAAGAATATTGTACATGCACTGCAAGAATGATTGAGTATGCGTTTCATTGCTGCAATACGTTCGCTTATGTTCGCTTATGCTCGGCAAATATCGTCGCTTGGCTCTTGCGGACAAACGCCGCGTTGATCGATAAAGCGATACACTAGCAACCCGAAGCATTCACATTCTGGCTCGATTCCTCCCCACCATCATTCGGAGCATGCATCATGGCAATATCCATGTATCAAATAGTTATTCCTGTCTTTACGCGCGCGCTGGGCAATTTGTCGGCGATACTCGGCAAAGCTTCCGCACACGCGGACGCGAAAAAAATTGATCCATCGATTTTTATTAACGCGCGCTTGGCTCCCGACATGTTTCCGCTTGCGCGGCAGGTGCAAATCGCTACCGATGGCGTGAAAGGCTGCGCGGCGCGGCTTGTCGGCATTGAGATCCCTAGCTACGCGGACACCGAAACCACTTTTCCGGAGTTGCAGGCGCGAATCGCCAAGACGCTGGCCTTTATAAAAAGCATAAGCCCGGAACAATTCGACGGCAGCGAAGACCGCACCGTGACGCTTAAACTGCGCGAGAGTGAGATGCAGTTTTTAGGTTTGCCTTATCTGCTTGATTTCGTGTTGCCGAATCTCTATTTTCACATGACGGCAACCTATGCGATCTTGCGTCATAACGGCGTGGAGATCGGCAAGACGGATTATCTCGGCGCGCCCTGATTCGTCCTCCCCGGATCGGCGTTCCGGCAATTTTGCAGGCTGTCGCTATCTTGTTACGCGGCGTCCAGTTCAGGGATGGCTCGGCCTGGTTCAGTTTCCAGGCCGACTAACGGTCAGGCCGTCTTGGGGACGCGCTCCAAATTGGGAAGCAGCGCGGCAACGATGCCCAGTAGCGGCAGGAAGGAACAAACCTTGTAGATGAACTCGATACCGGTGCGATCGGCCAAATGACCCAACACCGCCGCGCCGATGCCGCCCATCCCGAATGCAAAGCCAAAGAACAGGCCTGATACCATTCCTACCTTGCCCGGGATTAACTCCTGCGCATAGACCAGGATGGCCGAGAAAGCGGAGGCTAGGATTATGCCGATAATCACGACCAGGACGCCGGTCCAAAACAGATTGGCGTACGGTAGCAGCAACGTGAACGGCGCAACGCCCAGAATCGACCCCCACATCACGTATTTTCGACCGATGCGGTCGCCAACCGGGCCGCCGATCAAGGCGCCGAGCGCCATCGCGAATAGGAAGGCAAACAAATAAATCTGGGCGCCTTGCACCGAAAGCTGAAACTTGCTGATCAGGTAAAACGTGAAATAACTACCGATGCTAGCCATATAAAAGTATTTGGAAAAAACCAGTATCAGCAGAATGCCAATTGAGAACACCACTTTGTTGCGTGGCAACGCTACGCTGGCGGCGCTCCGGCTGGCTCTGCCGCGCGCGCCAAGATGATGATGCGCGTACCATTTGCTGATCTGCGCCAAAATGATGATTGCCAACAGCGCGGCCAGCGAAAACCATGCAATGCTCCGCTGCCCATAAGGCACAATGAACGCCGCCGCTAATAACGGGCCGGCAGCGGTGCCCAGATTGCCGCCAACCTGGAACAGCGACTGCGCCAAGCCGTGTTGCCCACCGGATGCCATGCGCGCCACGCGGGAAGACTCGGGGTGAAATATCGATGATCCCGTTCCGACCAGGGCCGCTGCCAGCAAGACGACGTAAAAGCTGGGCGCGACCGATAATAGCAGCAATCCCGCTAGCGTAAAGCCCATGCCGATAGGCAGCGAATAGGGTTGCGGGTGATGATCGTTGTACAACCCTACCACCGGTTGCAACAACGAAGCCGTGATCTGATAAGTCAGCGTAATTAAGCCGATTTGCCCGAAACTGAGTGCGAATTCACCCTTCAAGATAGGATAAATGGCCAGGATCAGCGACTGAATCATGTCATTCAACAAATGCGAAAAACTAATGGCGCCCAGTACTTTGAACGAAGTATTACTCGCCTTGCTATTGTTTAATCCCACAGCGGTGAGGTTGGTTTCCATATCGACTACTCGCAAAAATTGAACTCAGGAACGCATGATAAAGGAAAAATACGCCACTCGCAGTGATTGGGTGGATTCAATCAACCGAGCGCCCGGCGTCGACTGCCGCCTGAAAAACGAATTTTGCCCCGATCACCGGGCACTCTTTAAGGAAATGCGTTGAACCCCACACTTGCTGCCGATCCTTCAGCGACCGACGCTTCTTCTGCCCGCACGCGTGCCGGCACGCCGGCGTTCCGGCGTGCCAATCGAGCATTGTTTCTGGGTGGCTTTTCCACTTTTTCGCTGCTCTATTGTGTACAACCGCTGATGCCGTTGTTCGCCAAGGAATTTGGCTTGACGCCGGTGCAGAGTAGCTGGTCTTTGTCGGCATCGACCGCAGCGCTGGCGATCGGCCTGCTGATTGCCAGCGCCATATCGGACAGCATCGGGCGCAAATCGCTGATGTGCGTAGCCCTGTTCATGTCGGCGGTGACGACCGTGCTGTGCGCGTTCGCCCACAACTATACCCAGTTGCTGCTGATGCGCGGCGCGTTGGGTTTGGTGTTGGCTGGCTTGCCCGCGGTGGCGATGGCTTATCTCANNTCGGCGTTGCCGGCTTGCTGGCGGCCATTGAATTTTGGCGCAGCTTGCCGAATTCAACGCATTTTCACAGAAGCCGTTTCAACGCCGGCATCATCTTTAGCGGATTGCGCAACCATTTTCGCGACCCGGGCTTGCCGTGGCTGTTCCTGCTTGCATTCCTGTTAATGGGGTGTTTCGTCAGCTTGTACAATTACATGAGCTTCCGCTTGATGGAACCGCAATTCGGTTTGCGGCAGAGCGAGATTGCAGCGATATTTTCACTCTACCTGATGGGAATTTTGAGTTCTGTCTGGACCGGCAAACTAGCCGACAAATTCGGCCGCCGCCGAGTGTTGTGGTTGCTTATTTCGATCATGCTGGCGGGACTATTGCTGACCTTGTCGAACGCGCTTTCGCTGATCATCGGCGGCATCGCCTTGTTCACCTTCGGCTTCTTCGGCGGTCATTCGGCTGCCAGCAGCTGGGTCGGTCGACGCGCCAAGACAGCTCAGGCCTTGGCCTCCGCACTTTATTTGTTTTTTTACTACCTTGGGTCCAGTGTGGTCGGGTCGCTCTCAGGAATCATGTGGGCAAGCAGCGGATGGCGCGGCGTGGTTCTGGCGTTGTCCGCTTGCCTGCTGGCTTCCTTGTTTATCGCCCTCCGCCTGCGGACACTACCGCTGGTTACAGAAGACGCAGCCGTTTCGCGGCAGCCGTCAATTCCGCCCGAAAATCCGGATGCGTGATTGCGATCAGTTCCTGGGCTCGTTGTTTTGCCGATTTCCCGCGTAACTGGGCGACGCCGTATTCGGACACCACGTAATTGACGTCGTTTTTGCTGGTTGTCACATGGGTACCGGTTGCCAGCACGGGCACGATACGCGAAATACTGTCGCCTTTGGCGGTCGACGGCACCACTATAAACGCTTTCCCGCCCTTTGAACGATTTGCCGCTCGCACAAAATCCGCTTGGCCGCCGGTGCCCGAATACGGCAGATCGCCGATGCTTTCCGAACCGCATTGACCGAGCAAATCAACTTGCATGGTGGCGTTGATCGCGATCAGCTTATCGTTCTGCGCAGCCAGGCATAGATCATTGGTGAAATTGACCGGGTGCATTTCCAGCATCGGATTACGGTGCATGAACGCATACAGTTTTTTCGAGCCGAGGGCAAAAGTTGCCACCATCTTTCCGGGTAGATAGGTCTTCTTTCGGTTGGTGACCGCGCCACTCTCCACCAGCGTCATGATGCCATCGCCGATCATTTCGGTGTGAATGCCAAGATCGTGTTTTTGCGTCAATTGAACCACCACTGCATCCGGGATCGCGCCATAGCCAATTTGCAGTGTCGAACCATCTTCTATCAGGTCCGCCACATACTTGCCGATCGCTTGCGGCACCGCTCCGATATTCGGCAATCCGACTTCCAATATCGGTTCTTCGCTTTCCACCAAGGCACTGACCTGTGAGATATGCACATGACAATCCCCGTTGGCGAAAGGCACATTCGGGTTCACTTCAAGCACGATCGCCCGCGCCCGCGCCACTGCGGCCATCGTGTAATCGGTACCTAGGCTGAGCGAAAAATAACCGTGCTGGTCCATCGGCGAAGCCATCGAAAAGACTACATCCGACGCGATCTGACCGCGCTCTATCAGACTTGGGATTTCCGAAAAATAGTTTGGAATGAAGTCGATCCAGCCGGCTTGTCCGCCGGCGCGCGTCGCACCGCCGAAAAAGAACGCGACATGCCGCACATGCTCGACCGTTTCGGGGTCCAGATAGGCATATTTTCGAAGCGCAAGGATTTGTGCAACTTTGACGTCGCGATACCGGCGGCGATGCTGGGACAATGCGGTCAACAGCGCCGGCGGTTCACCCACACCGGTCGGCACGATGATGAAATCACCATCTCTAACGACAGTCAGAGCGTCTTCGGCGGTTCGGCGTTTTTGTTTGTACGCGTCTTGGATTGACATAAGATGTTTTAGAGTGTGGAGGTTGGTCGTGTGCAGTTTGCAGCCTCCCGGCACAATGAGCCGGCTGGCCGAAAAATCGTTTCATTATGTGGGTTGGCGCACAGAATTAAATTGGACTCGCAGCGACAATCAGCTAGTTGAAGTCTGTATGAGCTTGATACAACTGTGAAAGTGTAGGCGGCGATGCTGACAATATGCTGACGCGAAATGGCGTCGCAAGGCACGATCAATCAAATTGGTCATTATTGATCTGAATCGCTAGTGTCCTGAAGAGGTAAACGGCATGTGGGCGAAGGAGAAGGCGCTGGTCTTGTCAGCGGTGCTGCAGGCGGTACCGTTTGCAAGCGCCGACAATGCAAGCTTGGCGAGCCCTCCACCTCCCGCGACACAGGAAATGCGCAACCGTGCGTTGTCTCATATTGACTACCTAGGCAACGGGTTATTCGCCGTCAAAGAAAAATCAGTGCGCGCCGAACCGGCTTTTCGAACCGAAGATGAGGATGCGCCGCGTAAAATCACACGATTTAATGTAAACCCTCCTACCGGATTGCACCGGGCGATAAGCGATCAACGCCCCGCGCTTGAATACCGGCTTAGCGATCAGGGCGCAATACGGATTCATACGGGAAGGCACAATGCAGGTGTAGTTGCAGCGTGGAGTTTCTAAGCTGCCACGGTTCAGTCTTATGCATCGCCTATTACGTCTTTAACAACGGACCCGAGAGCGACGGCGCCCAATACGGCTGCAAGCCCTTGCTGAATCCGCTGCGGGACAGGTGCTGAAGCAGGTGGCCGTCGAGCGTCATTGTCCTTTTATTTTTCTGGCGCCTGCGGCAAAATCAATCAAATACCTAATGATTAATGACGGGTTCTGAAAATGGATGAAGTTGTCAAACAAGCGATGGTCAAATGGCCCGATGTGCCATATTGTTTCGGATGGCTGGCTTTGGATGCCAGGGGAGCATGGCGCATGCGGGATGAGAGGGCGCAGGCGCTCGGCTTGCCCGGAGAGAAAATTGTCCATCCGGCGCTGCTTGGCTTCATCGTCCGCAATTACACGCACGACGAACACGGCTGCTGGTATTTCCAAAACGGTCCGCAGCGGGTCTATGTCAAGCTGGCCGCCACTCCTTACATTGCGCGTACCGACCCGGCACAGGGCTTCATCTTGCATACAGGGGAGCCGTTGCCCCTGCTCGATGATGCGTGGATAACCGAAGCCGGGCAGTTGATTGTGGAAGGCAATGAAAAGGTCGCGCAAGTAGATGACCGCGATATGGCCGAATACGTTGCCCGTTTGCGGCTCAGCGGCAATCCGGTCGCCGATGAGCAATTGCTTGCGTGGTTAAGCGACGTTAATAGTCCCGGCAAACTCACTCTGGACATGGCAAGCAGGCGCGTACCGGTGCAGCGCCTATCCGTAGCAAGTGTTGCCGCGCATTTCGGCTTCAATGCAGAGCCGAAAGAAGAAGATACGCCGCTAACCAGCCGATAGCATGCAAAGCGGCTGCTCCGCTTTGCCTCGATCGGATTATCGGATTATTTGCGTTGCGAATTAATGCTGATCTTCAAATTTTTTGC
>PKWO01000404.1 GCA_003132085.1 Oxalobacteraceae bacterium
ATCGATATTGACGATGTCGCCGGCGCGCAGGATCTTGGTGGCCGACGGCACGCCATGCGTGACGACGTTGTTGACCGAGATGCAGCTGGCGTGCTTATAACCATGGTAATCGATGGTGCCCGGGATGCTGCCGGCGGCGCGCATGAATTCCTCGCACAGCCGGTCCAGTTCGGCCGTGGAGACGCCGGGCTTGACGTAGGGCGTGATGAAGTCGAGCGTGTCGGCGGCGACGCGACCGGCCGCGCGCATGGCGGCAAAGCCGGCCTCGTCGTGCAGGGGAATCGGTTTGCCGTGGTCAAGCTGGGTGGAGTAGCGCATGTCAGTCGGTCCGGTTGGCCCAGCCGCGCACGGCGTCATGGCTGGCGCGCAGGATCGCGTCGACGCAGGCGGGGATGGGCTGGTTGTTGGTGAGATAGGGTTTGACGATGGCCACGGGACCGTCGATCAGGATAAAACGCAGCATCGGCGCGACGGCCTCGGCATCCACATTGTCTTGCAAGGCTAGTGCGCAGTGTTCAAAACAGGCGTCGAGTTCGGCCTGCTCCGTTTCCAGCGCGGCCAGCATCTCGGGCGACAGGCCGGCTTCGACAATCGACGCATCGTCGCCCAGCAACAGGAAGCGCGCGTAGACTGGCTTGCGCCGGCACCAGTCGAGCAGTGCGGCAACACCGTTCCAGCTGTCGCCGCGCTGCCAGCGGCTCGCCACTTCTTGCCGAAAATCGGTCTTCACGCGCAGCCAGGCGCGCGCCAGGATCGTGCCGCGCGAATCGAAACGATGGTAGACGGAGCCGATCGGCGCGCCCGCCTTGACCGCGATCGCCGACATCGACACCGCGTTGACGCCGCACTGCGCCGCCACGTCAATGGCGCTGTCGATGAGTTGGGTTTCGGTGAATTTGGCGAGTCGGACCATTCAAATAGAATAGCCATTCTATTTGAAACTGTCAAGACGGGGTCTGCTCGCCCAGCTTCCGCCAAGCATTGCGTCGCCTACACTCTTAACGCCGCCGAAACATAGCTGAAATTCGTCGTATGCGGCTTGCGCGCGACCTCGCACCGCCAAAACTGGGTTACTAGAGGTGGCCTTAAGTGCCTCCCCGCTCCCGCAAGAGGGAGAGGGAAGTAACATCGGATAGTATATTCCCCCATCCGGCTGAATTGCACCTGTTAAAAGCTGGTGGACAGGCCGACGTAGAAAGTTCTGCTCGCGCCATATTGGGGGGCACCGACGCCGACGCCGGTGCCGTCGCGCAGCAGGTAGGCTTTGTCGAAAATATTGACCAGCGCCAGCCTGCCTTCGACCGTGCCGAACTGGGTGCCCTTCCAGGTATGCGTCAACGCGGCGTTGACCGTGGTGTAGCCCGGCAGTTCGGTCGAGTTCGGCGCGCCGCCGGCAGGGGTATTGCGCAGGCCGCTGCCGTAGATGAAATCGCTGCTCACTTGCGATTCGCCGAAACGGTAGTGCACGCCGCCGGACATCGACAGCTTTTGATCGTGATCGAGATAAACGTAATGGGTGGCGATGTAACTCAACTCATCCGGTTGAAACAGCGACTGGCCGGAGATGATGTTTTCGGCTTGCGCTTTTTCGTAGGTGAAATTCAGGAAGCCGCCCCATTGCTTCTCGGTGTAGATAGCCGACAACTCCAGGCCTTTCGCAAAACCTTGCTGGTAATTGAAGGGCGACAAGATCAGCGCCTGGCCGAATTGCCCCTCGTCGATCAGGTTCGCGATCTTCTTATAATAGGTATCGGCAGTTACCGTCAGATGCGCGTCGACTTTCTGGCTGACCCCGACATCGAAATAATGGGTGCGCTCGGCCCGCACCGCACCCGACACGGCAACGCCGGGCGCGTTGGTGGTATTCGCATACAAATTGATGCTGCTTTGCGCGGCGAGTTCTTGCGGCGGCGGCGTGAAGTAACGCGAATAACCGGCATGGAACGCGGTGCTGTCGCTCAGCTTGTAAGCCAGGTTGACGCGCGGGCTCCATTGCTGTTCGTCGATATAGGCATTGACGTGGTCGTAACGCATGCCGTAGTTCAGCGTCAACGGCTTCGAGATGTGCCATTCGTCTTGCAAATAGATGCTCGCCAGGGTACCGGTCTTGCCTGAATTGTCGACGATGGCGATCGGGTCGGTGCTGCTTTGCGCGCCGCTGGCGTCGGTCGGAAATACGTTGACGGTGTTGTCGCTTGCCGTCACCTGCCGGGTGTATGCCAGGCCGGAACGAACAGTGTGATCCGAGCCGAGCTTGTAGCTTGCATCGAACTGCAGGCCGTTCGCGGTGTTGGAGCGCAAGGTGTCGGACGCGGTGCCGAGATAGATCAGGTCGGCGGCCGCATCCGGCGTATAGTGGAGCGCGGAATATTGATGGAAAAAGGACGCCTGATAATGTAAATCTCCCAGGCTTTTCTGCAAGGACAGCACGAAGAAGCGATTGACTTCGCTCTGATTTTCATTGATCTGCGAAGACGGGATTGCACTGTATCCGCTGTCGGCGTTGCTCAGGCCGGTCAACGAAAATTGCGGAATTTGGGAGGGATTGTCCGGTATCTGGAACTTGCCGTTGTAGGTGCCGAACAGCAGGCCGAGCCGGGTATTGTCATCGATAAAATAAGACATGCTGCCGAACGACTTTTCCTGGGTGGTCTTGTCGTGCAGCGCGTTCGAGGTCGGCAGCGGATTCTCGATGCCGAGCGAATTCGCCAAATAGCTTCCGGACAGGTA
>PKWO01000194.1 GCA_003132085.1 Oxalobacteraceae bacterium
GCTGTTAAACGCATCGGTTACATAGATATTGCCCGCTCCATCTACCGCCGCGCCCTGCGGGGAGTTAAAACTAGCCGCAGCGCCGCCGCCATTCGCCGAACCAGTGACCCCGGCAGTGCCTGCCAGCGTCGTCACAACGCCTGCCGAGGTAATCTTGCGGATGGTATTGTTACCGCTATCGGCGACATAGACATTCCCTGCTCCGTCCACAGCCACGCCTATTGGGCGAGAAAAACGCGCCGCCGCTCCAACGCCGTCATACGCGATCGTCGCTGCGGACGACGACGAAGATCCAGTCGATGCATTTCCGCCGCCGCCACCGCAGGCAGTCGTCAGGACCGCCGACAGCACTATCAACAAGTGCCTTTTCACCGAGAACTCTCCTGGGATTAGATTTCTATTTGTCATCTTATATCAAAGCTGCTCAGTGATCGCCCCACGCGCGGAAATATACAATATTGTCGCGCCATCATAACCGATGGCACTATCAAAACATCAACGCACCAGCGTGTGTTCTATCGGTTGAATTCTTGGCGCGACCTACATTTGCTTAAACAAATGCACAAAGCTGCGGCTGACTTCCAGCTTGTCGGGTTGGCCTTTGATCAGTACCAGATGGCGGCCGCGCAAATCACGCGCCACGCCCTCGATCGCATTCACATTTACCAGCGTAGAGCGATGAATCTGCCAAAACAAATTCGGGTCGAGTTCTTCGGCCAGATCGCGTACCGGCTTGCGAATCAGTGCTTCATAGCGCGCGGTTTGGACACGCGTATATTTTTCATCGGATTGGAAAAACAGAATTTCTTCTACCGCGATCAGGCGTAGTTCTTGCCCGATCGATGCTTGTATCCATTGCAAGTAGGTTGGTTTGACGGCCAAGCCCATTTGCTTGGCTAATTGCGAAAGCATCGCGCTCATGTCTGCCGGCGGGTTGGCCAAGCGTGTTTTCAGGCGCTGGGCGGTGAGCCGCAGACGCTCCGGCTCGGCGGGTTTCAGCACATAGTCAACCGCACCGCGCTCAAAGGCTTCTACTGCATATTGATCATAAGCGGTGATGAATACGATATGGCTTTTCGCGCCTATCAGTTGCGCGGCTTCGAGACCGCTCTTGCCGGGCATTCGTATATCCAGGAAGGTAAAGTCGGGTTTATGCAACTCGACCAAGGCGATCGCCTCTTCACCGTTTTTCGCCTCGCCGACAATGTCCAGTTCCGGCCAGACCTGATTCAGGCGCAGTCGCAATTGCTCTCTCATCAGTCGTTCATCGTCGGCGATAATGGCGGTTGGCATCGATCAATCTATTTGGCTAGTTGGTAAGGCACTTCAATGGTGGCGCATACGCCGCCGGGTTTATTGGGCACGATAATCAATTGTGCTTGCTGTCCATGCAATAGTTTGAGGCGTTCCCGTATGCTTTGCAAGCCCAGTCCGGTGCTGGTGCTCGGCACGACGCCAAAACCCATGCCATCGTCGGCGACCGTTACCCGCAACTTGTTGTGCGCCACCTCAGCCGTTACGCGTAAGGTGCCGCCTTCCTCTTTGGCCTCAAGCCCGTGTTTAATGGCATTCTCCACCAGCGATTGCAGCATCATCGGCGGAAATGCGGCGCTGCGCAAGCCTTCGGGCACCTGAAAGTCCACCTGCAGGCGTTCCTCCATGCGCATTTTCAACAGGTCGAGATAAGCGTGCACCATGTCGGTCTCGCGTCCAAGATTGGTGATGGCGGCGCTCTCGCGCATTTGCGGCAGCACGGCGCGCAAGTACTGGATCAAGCTTCTTTGCATGGCCGACGCGCGCGGCGGATCGGTTTCGATCAGATGCTCGACTGAGGCCAGTGTATTGAATAGGAAGTGCGGTTCCACTTGCGCCTGCATCATTTGCATTTTTGCCTCGGTCACCTGGCGTTGCAGGGTTTCCCGCTCGGCGGCGGCGTTGGCCGCCATGGCTTGCGCTTCAGCGCGTTTTTTGCCGCCCATCAAGGCTTTTGTAGCGAACAGGCCAACCACCAGCAGTACCACGAAATTCATGAACCACTTGGACGACTTTTCGCGATAACCTTCGATTTTTTGTTCGGCGGCATCGTCCACCGCATCATTGATTGCATCGCCGACTTCTTTGCTTATTTCAGGCGGCAAGTTAATGTGTATGTCGGACCGACCGCTCTGTGCCTGCGCTTCTTTTTCGGGGGGCGCCGGCGGCTCTGCCGGGCCTGGCGTTGCAGACGGCGCGATTGACTTCGTCCGTGCATCGCCATCCTTGTCGGCACGATCGGTTTCCGCTTTGGCAGGCGCTGCAACCGGTTTGCCGCTCGTGATGTGAATTCCTTTACTGTCAATTTGGATGTCGGTATCGCCGTCGGAGAAGTTGCGTGGCGTCGAAACCGTGTGGGGCAGGTGTTTGCTCTTTTGCACTACGACCATGCGCTCATCGGACGACGAGAACAGCGCATCCTGCAAGATGCCGCCGACTATCATCGTGACGCCCGCAAACAGGAAGAACTTCCACCACGAAAGTTGGGTAACCCAGGTCGCGGTGAGGTCGAATACATGCTTCAGCCACATGATGAGCTGGGACAACATTTGCTGAAAGGCGCGTAAGGATTCTGGGCTCATGTTCATGACTTGGTTGGATTTTGGCTATCGCTAGCAGCAACGGGCGCTAGTTTAACCGACTGATGCGTAGGTTCTCGGGCAACCGGTTGCCGGGTTGATGCATGCATACAAGCCGAATTTGCCTTCCTTTTGCGTGGATGCTTTCTCATTCCGATGTCGCGACTTTACGCAAAAGCACGTCGTCAGGCCAACGGATTGCGACAGATTGCATGATTTAGGGCATAGTCGTCGAAATTGCCGGTCTGGGATGCATGAAATGCGTTGCCCGGAGGTTTGTCGAGCAGCGATAAGAGGGTGCCGGTTTGAGATCGCCCGGCAAATTGCTTATCGGTTTGGAGTTGGGCTGCCTGACGACTGATGCGTTCCGCTTATTCCACGATAAGCCAATATCGTGAAAACTATTTTGCCGGTTTCTTAATGCGGTGTACCAGCACCGGGATTTGGCATGTTGACAAAACTTTGGCCGTCACGCTTCCCAGCAGCAGTTGTCCCCAGCCGCTGCGTCCATGTGAACCCATGAAAATCAAATCGCAATGCAGTTCTTCCGCAGTGTGCGCAATTTTTTGGGCAGTCAAATCGGAAAAAACGACCAAACCGGTAAATTTCAATCCTGCCGCTTGCGCCGCTTCTTGAATAACTTTCAAGTACGCCTCGCCAGCTTTGCGCATCGACGCCTGATACTCTTGGTCGCTAGGATAGTTCGGCGGCAGTACTTCTACATAAATTGGATACTGAAACTCCGGAGCGACGAATATCCCGACGAGTTCGGCATCAATCTGTTTGGCAAATTCCACACCTGCCAACGCGACCGAACTCGAGAAATCCGAACCGTCCGTTGGAATAAGCATTTTTTTGTACATATGATCCTCGCCATGATTGCCACACACGGTGGCGTCAAGTCAACATTTCTGCAGGCTACGCTCCCGGACAGGCGATATCGATAACAAAATGACTGCCCAAACCGAAACGCGCACAGCCAATCTCACTATATCATTTTGTGCGGGATTAAAAAGCCAAGTTAGCGCGCTGCTGCTATTGTCAATGGGAATTTATTGGCTTTCAGGATGGATGGCGTCAACATAAATACCGGATGTTCACAACAAACACTTCCGAAAAAAGCGCGTTTGAATATGCGAGTCCGCTGCCAATTGCTGGTAGAGTAGGTTAGAGATGTTGCCGTATCTAGTCTGATGACCGGTTTGCAGGAGTGCATGGAATGTGGTTTACGCCGCTACCGGGCATGTGATACCAGTTTTTGAGAAAAGGAAGTTACCGCTATGAAACATATGAAAACTGTGCTCATTTTGGAGCATGAGGAAAAAGTGTTTGAGAAGTTGACTTGCGACATATGCGGCGCCGACTCCAACGGTGACGAAAATTGGGCGGCAAAAGAATTTGAACAAGCAAGTACAACGATACAACTCGACGAGCGCGTATCGTATCCCGATGGCGGACACTCGAAGGACATTACTTTTCACCTTTGCCCAGAGTGTTTCAAATCAAAACTGGTGCCTTGGCTTGACACCCAGGGAGCGAAGCCGTCCATCGGCGAGGCGGACTGGTAGGCTTGCCGGGTTCCTGCGCAGCGTCGTCTGCGCTTGCGCAAATCGACACCGTTCAACCGGTCGGGCGTGAAAGCTTGCCGTACTGCATATTTTCAAAGATATGGCAGGCAAGGACAATTCGGCGTAACGACTTGAATTTGAAGCTGGTTCAACCGGCATCGAACGGTTTTTTCGACCGGGGGTTTAGCCGCCAACAAAGAAACGCTTGTTCATTTCTTCCAGTCCCAAGGTCTGCAATACTTCCTGCAATCGTTCAGCGGGGCGCTGACGTGGCAGATCTTTATAGCTGGCGATGATGAGTTCGTTTTTCATCGAATGTTCCCAGCCTACCAGTTCAGTGACCGTGACTTGATAGCCGTGCGCCTCAAGTTGCAGGCAGCGCAGCACATTGGTGACATGGCTGCCGAACTCCCGGGTGTGCA
>PKWO01000482.1 GCA_003132085.1 Oxalobacteraceae bacterium
CCAACGAATCGCGTCCCGGCGTAGTCAGTGAAAAACTGACACCTGAACAGGCCGCAAAAAAGGTCATCGCGGTGGCTTCCACCATTCCGCAGATGACGGTGCTTGGCATCGCCGGCCCCGGCGATCCGCTGGCCAACCCGGAAAAGACCTTCAAAACCTTCGAGCTGATTTCGCAGACCGCACCCGACATCAAGCTGTGCCTATCGACCAACGGCTTGGCTTTGCCGGATCATGTCGACGCGATCGCGGCCTTCAACGTCGATCATGTCACCATCACCATCAACATGGTCGATCCCGAGGTCGGGCAGCACATCTACCCGTGGATCTATTACAAGAAGAAGCGCTGGACCGGAATCGAGGCGGCGCGCATCCTGACCGAGCGGCAGATGCTGGGGCTGGAAATGTTGACCGCGCGCGGCATCCTGTGCAAGGTCAATTCGGTGATGATCCCTGGGGTCAACGACCAGCACCTGGTTGAAGTCAATCGCGCGGTCAAGTCGCGCGGCGCCTTCCTGCATAACATCATGCCGCTCATTTCAGCGCCCGAGCATGGCACCGTGTTTGGTCTGAACGGCCAGCGCGGCCCGACCGCGCAGGAGTTGAAAGCGCTGCAGGATTCCTGCGAAGGCGAGATGAACATGATGCGCCACTGCCGCCAGTGCCGCGCCGATGCCGTGGGCCTGTTGGGCGAAGACCGCAGCGCCGAGTTCACCACCGAGAAGATCGACGCGATGGAAGTTACCTACGACAGCGCCACCCGCAAGGCTTACCAGGAAGTGGTCGAGCAGGAGCGTCAGGCCAAGTCTGCCGCCAAGGCGGCCGAACAGGCGCAACTGACGCAACTGGCCGACGCCAGCGGCATCTCGATGCTGATCGCGGTTGCCACCAAGGGCGGCGGCAGGGTTAACGAACACTTCGGCCATGCCTCCGAATTCCAGATCTACGAAGTCAATGCCAAGGGTGCGAAATTCGTCGGGCACCGCCGGGTCGACTTGTATTGCCAGGGCGGCTTCGGCGAGGAAGATACGTTGGTAACGGTGATCCGCGCGATCAACGACTGCCACGCGGTATTCGTCGCCAAGATCGGCGGCTGCCCGAAGGACGACCTGAAGAAAGCGGGAATCGATCCGGTCGATCGTTACGCGCATGAATTCATCGAGCAGTCGGCAATCGGCTATTTCATGGAATATGTGGCGAAGGTGAAGGCTGGAGAGATTGTGCACCAGATGCGCGGAGACGCCGATATACGGCAGGGCGCATACATCGCCGCCGCATAGACGATGTTTTAGTTTCATGTAGTTTCAAGTTAGGAGAAAAAACCATGGCTTACAAGATAATCGCATCGCAGTGCACCGGCTGTTCGGCCTGCGAACCCGAGTGCCCGAATGTCGCGATCCGCGAAAAGAACGGCGTGTTCCTGATCGATCCGAAGAAGTGCACCGAGTGCCTCGGTCACTTCGACGAACCGCAATGCGTCGCCGCCTGCCCGGTCGACAACACCTGCGTGATAGACAACGCCTACCCGCGTTACCAGGCATAGGGCCGCGCGATGAACATCACGATTACACCAACCGCCGAAAAATTCATGCGCCGCATGGTGCGCTTCAATGGCGGCACGCCGCAATCCGGATTCCGCCTCAAGGTCTCGGCCGGCGGATGTTCCGGTTTGGCGTCCGAATTCACGGTCGAGCCGGCGCCGCTGCCGGGCGATGCCAGCCTCGATTGCAACGGCTTGAGCATTTTCCTGCCGGCGGAGAGCCGGCTGCTGCTCGAAGGCGTGACGATAGACTTCGGCGAGAGCATTGCCGAATCGGGGCTGATCTTCCGCAATCCGAACGCGCCGGCCGGCAGTTGCGGTTCGCACGGGACGTCGGCGCCGCCGGCGATGGCCAAGATAGATGTCGCCAGCATTCGGCGCAAGAATTGAGCACGGGAACTGCCATGATCGCCGTCGTCGCCGTACTTCAATGAACTCATGACGCTGGTCAAGATGGCGAATCAGCAGCAAAAGGAGCACAAGCATGAAGATCAACCGCGATGAAGGTCATGTTGAACTGAATAGTCCGCCCGCCTTCGAATACGGCGAGAAGGTCAAGAGCAGGAAAACCATCCGCAACGACGGCACCTTCGCCGGCAAGGATATCGGCGACATCCTGGTGAAAAAGGGCGATGTCGGCTACGTCACCAGCATCGGCACCTTCCTGCAGCAGTTCTACATCTACGGTACCGAGTTCGTTGAAAACGGCTACCGGGTCGGCATGAAGGGGCGCGAACTGGAGTCTCTCGACCATATCGACAATGACAACGAGGCAGTACCGCAGGCGCCGGCCGCGGCGGTCGCCTGATTTGCCACGCACCAGGAGCGCAACATGATCGAATCGAGAATTCCGAAATACGATTGGGGCCAACGCGTGACGGCTGCCCTCGACCTGTACAACGACGGTTCGCACCCTGAATCCGCAGACGATGCGTTATTGGTGGGGCAAGGCACGGCCGGCGAAGTCGTGCAGGTCGGCATGCACGAGGAGAGTTCGACACCGGTCTACATGGTGGAATTTCC